>CAZLPH010000226.1:0-3588 GCA_964561345.1 uncultured Candidatus Epulonipiscium sp. | reverse complement strand
TTTGGTCTAGTAGTTTTTTGGTGCATTGTATTAGCATAAGATACCACTCCTGCCTCTTGTTTGTGTGTTGGTTTTGTTTTGTCTGCTTTAGGTGAATTATATCATATAAATCAAGTTTTTGCCCAAGGTTAAACAAAAGGAAGCTCAGACATCTAGTCCAAGCTCCCTTTCTAACTTAAGCCAAAATACGTCCTTACCTCACCTATATAATACAGAGACCCAAATGCGCAGATAATATCATCCTCTGATGCTAATTGAAGGGCCTTTGTTATTGCCGAGTTAACATCCTTGGCCTTAGTCACCTCTATGCCAAAAGGCCTTAGGTATGATGCCAATTCTTCCGCCTTTAATGCCCTTATGTTCTCAGGTGTCACTGTAATAAAGCTTTTGGCAATTTTAATGATAGGCTTCATCATCATCTTGTAATCCTTGTCTGCCAAAATTCCCACAATAAAGATAATCTTTTTTCCCGGAAATAAGCGGCTTAAATTGTCTGCAAGAGCCTTTGCCCCTTGGGGGTTATGGGCGCCATCTACAAAAACATCTGGTGCCTTACTAAGAATTTCAAGGCGACCTGGCCACTTTGCCTTCTTTAGGCCCTGCCTCATCTGGTCCTCACTTATTTCATAGCCCTTGCTTTTTAGGACCTCTACTGCCTTTAGTGCTGTTAGGGCGTTATTTATTTGATGGGTCCCTAACAGTGAAATTTCAAGGGACTTATAGACGCCAAAATCAAAGACTTGCTTGCTAGTATCTGAGCAGTGGATTTTAAGTGTGGAAAAATCTACCTTGTGAAGGATGGCATCTTGTTTTTTACAATAATCCTCTAAGACATCTAGGGCCGCCTCTTCTTGTGGGTAGAGGACCACATGGCTATTTGGCTTTATTATACCAGCCTTTTCATAGGCTATCTCAGCAAGGGTCTCACCTAGTATAGCCATATGGTCATAACTAATTGCTGTTATAAGTGAAAGCTCTGGGTCTTCTATTATGTTGGTGGCATCTAGCCTTCCCCCAAGCCCTACCTCTAGGAGGACAAAATCACAATTTTCCTCATACAAATAATGAAAGGCCATGGCTGTAACAAGTTCAAATTCCGTCGGCATTCCTACTTCTGTAGATGACATCTTGTCTGTTAGGGGCTTGGTGTAGGCCGCTAGCCTTGTAATATGGTCTTCCGAGATGTCATTGCCATTTATACTGATTTGCTCACTAAAGCTGTGTATGCTAGGAGATGTATAGGTCCCCACCTTATAGCCTGCTGCCATTAGGATACGGCTCATAAAACTTATGGTAGACCCCTTGCCGTTGGTTCCCCCAACGTGGATGATTTTAAGTTTCTTCTCAGGAGACCTCATCTCATCTAGGAGGGTCCTTATTCTTTCAAATCCAAGTTTACTGCCTAGCTTTTGGCTACTTTCTATGTAGGCTATGGCCTCTTTGTAGTCCATGTGTTTTGTCCTTTCTAGTGTATGCTTTGTTCATTTTTAAAAATACTTTGCTCTAACTGGCTAGCAAGATACTTCCATACAATCATAATCATTGGAATTTGTATGGGAATCATTACAAGGCATTTGACAATCCTAACTGGCATTATGGCTAGGTAGCCCTTTCCAGTGAGAATTGCAAGCCATAAGGTGCCTAGGCCCAGGTTAATAACGATGCTTGTTATAACAACTGCTATGCTGACCCTTATCATGGTCTTAGGTTTGTTATAAAGTAAGAGCCCAAAAACAAATCCCTCTAAAAATGTTGAGATTGTAAAGCCGATAAAGTATGCCCCGCCTGTTGGAAAAAGCATCATGCCAATAAGGTCCGCCAAAGCCGCTGCTAACCCAGCTGCTAAAGGGCCAAACATCATGCCTGATATGGCGATTGGCAAAAAGGCAAAGCCAATTCTTACAATGGGTGTTTGAATGGATAAAAACCGTGTTAATATAACCTCTAAAGATATAAATAAGCTTAAATAAACTATTTTTCTTACATTACTCATGTATACTTCCTCCCTATTTTAGGTATTATAGGACATCATTCGCCCTTTGTGTCAAGTCATTAGAGTATACACTAATTTACTCTCTTTGTAAAAATCAACTATGGGGACTGGCCCCAAAATATTCCTTGGAAACTTATTGCTAAATTTTATGACTAAGGCAGATTTTATAGCCTATAATCATTTGGGGCCTGACCCACCAATTAGTTTTCCAAGTATTCTCTTGGTAAGCTATAGACCAAGGGATTTGATTTAATTCTTTTAATTAAACTTTTTGCTTCCATCATTTTGAGTTTTTTTCGCACAGTTACATCAGATTGTTCTAAGACCTCCATGGCATCTTTCACGGTAATCCCGTCACCATCTAGGCTGAAATAGTAGTGCTGTATAAAAACAAACATCATATTGAACTCGTCACCGGTTTCGATTATGGTGTCCATTTTTAATTTTTTATAAGCCATATCTAATAATTCCATTTTCTCCTTTAATCCAATTAGCAAATCCTTTTGGCCAGCTATAATTGTTTTTAAAAACTCATCTACAAAGAAATTTAGTTCGCCGGAACTAATGATTTTATTGGTTTTATCAAAGGCTTCTGCGTATTTAATCTTATTTATATTACAGCCCCTTGCCAAGGATAAGGCCGTTAGGAGTGAAAACCTTTTCATTAAATAGACACTCGTGATAAACCGGCTGGTTCTACCATTGCCATCATAAAAGGGATGGATGTATCCAAAGTAGTAATGCCCTACTGCAAGCCGTATCAAATAATTTAGTTCATGGTCATCCTTATCCATAAAGGTAATTAAGTCAGAGATTTTTTCTATGATAGCAGACTCAGGATAAATGCCACGATGGATTTCCTTTTCTCGCTTATTAAACACATAATTGATATCTTTCCTAAAAATCTTCCCATCAGGTAATTCCGTCTTCTTTATTTCTCCTTGTGTTATTTGATCATATATTTTTCGGTAATCTTTAGCAGAGCTAGGAAGATTAGGCGGGTCATTTATTAGGTCTAAATATGAACTGATTAAGCTATGAAGCCTGATGTCCTTAGAGTCTTTTTTCAAAAGAATCGACTTTGTACTTCTAGCTAGTTCTTTGCGAGAGCTCTTGATCCCTTCTAACTCATTTGTACTATAGAGTTCTTCTGTTATGGTTTCAAGTAAAAATTTATTTAAAGCCACAGGTGGTAGGGAATGGAAGCTGGCATCTAAATCCTTATCGTATCCCATGATTTCTTGTATTAAATTCATTGTCTGATTGCTAGGGACATAAAAGAGCTCAAAGATTCTAGATTGATCTATGGGCTTTATCTCCAGACCTGTTTTAACCGTGCTATGGTAGTTATATCGGTTGCTTACAAAAACCTTTCGCTCCTCACTAGACGGTATATTATAATATATTTTATGAAAATATTGCATATTCTAACCTCCTAAATAATGTTCTTATGATAAGTATACACCATTTTAGGATATGTAAACATTAATATATTGAATAATTGACGTTTGTCCTGCAAAGTCCGAGTCCAAGACAGTTATCCTCACTAGACTAGGCCCCAAAGTTCTTGGAAACAATTCGGGTATATCGTCTTA
>CAZLPH010000225.1:0-3596 GCA_964561345.1 uncultured Candidatus Epulonipiscium sp. | reverse complement strand
ATTACATATTGGCGCATTTTATAATGCTATCAGAAACCAAAGGACATGTCAATGCCTTTTTAGTTTTTGACCCCAAAAATGCGTGTTTTCATGTAAATATAACATTAACCTATGAAAAGTGCAAGGGTAATCCCCTTACACTTTTCTTTTTTCGCCCAGACCTTTTATTCTTTCTCTTCCCAGTCCCTTGTTCTTGATACAGCCTTTTTCCACCCCTTGTATAAGTCTCTTTTTTTATCTTCCGGCATTTGGCCGTAAAACTCCCGGCCCACTTCCCAGGTGCCCGAAATCTCTTCCTTGTCCTTCCAAAAGCCAATGGCAAGCCCTGCCAGATAGGCTGCACCTAAAGCTGTGGTCTCTGTAATAACTGGCCTCTTTACAACCCGGCCAACAATATCTGCTTGAAACTGCATAAGAAAGTTGTTTTCGCTTGCGCCCCCATCTACTTTTAAATAAGCAAGAGGGCATTTGGCATCTTCTTCCATAGCCTTTATAACATCTTTAGATTGATAAGCAATAGATTCTAAAGCTGCTCTTACAATATGGTTGCGATTAGCACCTCTTGTTAATCCTAGAATTGCTCCCCTAGCATACATATCCCAATAAGGCGCCCCAAGTCCTGCAAAAGCCGGAACCACATAAACACCACCATTGTCCTTTACTTGCTGAGCATAAGCTTCCGTTTCTTCAGCACGTTCTACCATTCTTAGTTCATCCCTTAGCCACTGAATAACCGCACCCCCAACAAAAACACTTCCCTCTAGGGCGTATTGAATTTCTCCGTTAATGCCAATAGCGATAGTTGTTAAAAGCCCATTATGACTTAGCCTAAATTCCTCACCAATATTCATCAGTAAAAAACACCCTGTTCCGTAGGTATTCTTTGCACTACCTTTTTCAAAACAAGCTTGGCCAAATAAGGCTGCTTGCTGGTCTCCAGCAATACCTGCTATGGGAATTGCATAGCCACCAAACAAGTCTGTATAACCATATATTTCACTAGATCCTTTGACCTTCGGTAGCATTACTTTAGGAATATTAAGACGTTCAAGTAAAACTTCATCCCACTTTAAGTCCCGAATATTATAAATCATGGTCCTAGAAGCATTGGTATAATCCGTTATATGGGCCCTGCCCTGGGTTAACTTCCACACAAGCCAAGAATCTACTGTTCCAAATAGTAATTCACCAGCTTCAGCCCTTTTCCTAGCGCCTTCAACATGATCTAAAATCCATTTTATTTTGCTTGCAGAAAAATAAGCATCCACCACAAGACCTGTATTTTCCCGGATATAATCTTGGTAACCATCTTTAATTAAATCATCACAAGTACTAGCTGTTCTTCGGCACTGCCAAACAATGGCATTGTGAATCGGCTCTCCTGTTATCTTATCCCACACAATAGTCGTTTCCCTTTGATTGGTAATGCCAATGGCCCCAATATCTTCTGGCCTAATATCCGCCTTACCTATAACCTCCGTTAAAACCCCATATTGACTGGCCCAAATCTCCATTGGGTCTTGTTCTACCCAGCCTTCTTTAGGGTATATCTGAGTTACTTCTTTTTGGGCTTTTGCTATAATCTTTTGGTCTTTATTAAAAATAATAGCCCTAGAACTTGTGGTTCCTTGGTCTAATGAAATAATGTATTTTTTCATATGTACCTCCTAATACGCTTTTAATAGTCAAAAAGAGTGTGCAGATAATTATCTACACACTCTAATATTTTAAGTATATTAAAAGATTACTTTAAAGTAATCTTAGCGCCAACTTCTTCAAATTTAGCTACTAATTCGTCAGCTTCTTCTTTTGTTGCGCCTTCTTTAATTACTTTAGGAGCAGCTTCTACTGCTTCTTTAGCTTCTTTAAGTCCAAGACCTGTTACTTCACGTACAGCCTTGATTACTTTAATTTTTTGTGATCCAGCGTCTGTTAATTCAACATCAAATTCTGTCTTTTCTTCTGCTGCTCCACCTGTTGCGCCACCTGCTGCAACCATAACGCCTGCTGCTGCTGATACACCAAATTCTTCTTCACAAGCTGTTACTAATTCGTTAAGCTCTAAAACTGTTAATTCTTTAATAGCATCTAATACTTCTGCTGTTGTTAATTTTGCCATTGTGAATCCACCTCCGTATTTTTTTAAGTTCAATTGTTATTATTCTGCGTCTACTACTTCTTCGTTTCCATCTTTGTCTGCAACCTGCTTTAGAACACGTGCAAAACTTGAGATTGGAGATTTGAAGCTTCCAAGTAATCTTGAAAGTAATTCGTCTCTTGGCGGAATATCTCCGATTGCCTCCATACCAGCATCATCATAATATTCGCCTTCTACTACTCCACCCTTAAATTCTAACGCTGGACTAGTCTTTAAAACTTCTGCAATAACTCTAGGTCCACTTGTTGGATCAGCATAACTAATCACAATCGCGCTTGGTCCTGCAAGATGCTTTGCGATTGGTTCAAATTCTGTTCCTTGAACTGCAAAGTTCATCATTGTGTTTTTGTAAACTCGGTACTCTACGTCAGCTTCACGAAGTTTACGACGTAGCACTGTATCTTGATCTACAGTAAGTCCACGGTAGTCAACCAATGCTATGGATGATGCACCTTCTAACTTACTTTTGATTTCGTTTACAACTACTTGTTTTGTTTCAATTTTAGCCATTGTTCCACCTCCTTGATTATACATATAAAAACAAGCCCCTTTGCTTGTGTTCCGCAGGCAAAGGGGCTTGTACAATTTCGTACGTAAGCTCTATCTTAAGTCCTCGGTAGGTTGTATACGTTACGCCATAGGCACCTACTGTCTGCGGTCACAGTTTCAACGTTTGTTATCATATCACTAAAAACAAACCTTGTCAACTCTTATTTTATTTACTTATCTTCCGCGATAGCTGTGGTTACTTTAACCCCAGGTCCCATTGTAGAAGAAACTGAAATACTACGTAGGTATGTTCCCTTTGCTGCAGATGGTTTTGCTTTTATAATAGCACTCATCAATGTTTGGAAGTTGTCTTTTAACTTATCTGTACCAAAGGAAACTTTACCAATTGGAACGTGAATGATGTTGGCTTTATCAAGTCTGTACTCGATTTTACCAGCTTTGATTTCTTCTACTGCCTTAGCAACATCCATGGTTACTGTACCAGCTTTTGGGTTTGGCATTAAGCCTTTTGGTCCAAGAACGCGTCCTAAACGACCAACCACACCCATCATGTCTGGTGTTGCTACGATAATATCGAATTCAAACCATCCTTCATTTTGAATCTTTGGAATTAAGTCTTCTCCGCCTACAAAGTCTGCGCCTGCAGCTTTTGCTTCGTCAACCTTTTCACCTTTTGCAAATACTAAAACGCGAACTGTCTTACCTGTTCCGTGTGGAAGCACTACTGCTCCGCGAACTTGTTGATCAGCGTGACGGCTGTTTACACCTAATTTAATATGCGCTTCTACTGTTTCGTCAAACTTAGCTGTTGCTGTCTTTTGAACTAAGTCAAAAGCCTCTTTTGGATCGTATGAAACATTGCGATCTACTAATTTAACAGCTTCGTTGTATTTTTTTCCTCTTTTCATTACTTTACCTCCTAGTGGTC
>CAZLPH010000224.1:0-3598 GCA_964561345.1 uncultured Candidatus Epulonipiscium sp. | reverse complement strand
GATTAACTTGGTCTTTGGTCACAATATAAGGCCCCATGGCATTATACTGATCAAAACTCTTACCCCTAAACCACTGATTATGCTTCTTTTGTATAACCCTAGAGGTTACATCATTAAAGATGGTAAAGCCAAAAATATAATCCATGGCGTCTTCTTTTTTAATATTCTTACATTCCTTACCGATGATTATAGCCAACTCTGACTCATAATCCATCGCCTCATCCAAATCGAATCGGCCCCGAATCTCATCATTCTGACCCATAATCCTAGTCGCCCGCTTACCAAAATAAGTGGCCGTAAAATCCTTCGGAATCTCAGACCCCAATTCAGTAATATGATCCTCATAATTCCTCCCAACACAAATAACATCATGAATAGGCCTCACAATGGGCGACAAAACCTGAACTTCCTCTATCCTAAGGCAACTCCCCTTTTTCCTAATCCCCCAAAAATCTATCTTGCCATAATCCTCAATAAGCCCAATCATATCGTAACCCTCTACACCATAAATCCTACCATCTTCAACAAACCCAACCAACTCTTCTTTATTATATACATAAGTTATAAACCTCATCTATGCCACATCCTTATCTTTTATTTTATATTAATTATATTATAACACGATTCCCCCCTATTTATCGCCCCAAGCTTTCTCACTAATTTTTTCCCCACTGCTTTCCCTCGCAATGGGGAAAGCCTCCCAAAAACATTGCACAAATCTCCAACGTATTGTAATATTATATTTAACGCATGTTATATAGCAAACATAAAGGAGGCCAAACAAACAAATGGATCGTAAATTAAAGGATCATATCATCATATCAGTTTTAGCAACTACAATGGCCACAGCTGCTGCACTGATACCTGTTTTATCTAGTATTGCAAAAGCCTTCCCCCAATACGCTCACCTTATTCACCTACTCGTTACCATTCCGCCTCTTATGATTATGGTTTCATCAATGACTGTAAGCCCCTTACTAAGATTTTTATCAGCCAAAAAGATAACAATTCTAGGGCTTGTTTTAATTATATTTTCAGGTGTGTACCCTCATTTTTCTAATAGTTTTATACTACTCCTAATATCAAGGGTAATTATGGGGCTAGGCCTAGGACTCATAACAACCATTTCGTCTAGTTTACCGGCTAGATATTTTTCTTCTGGGAAAGATAGGGATAGAGCCACGGGTTTACAATCTGCTTTTTCAAGTTTAGGTGGGGTTTTATTTAGTTTTTTAAGCGGTGTTGCTGCAAACTATTTTTGGAAAGATGTTTTTTTAGTACAGCTTTTAAACATCATTCCTCTCATATTTGTCCTTATCTATATGAAGCCTAATTTTAGGGAAGATTCACCCCCTACAGATCCCATGTCAGGGATCCAAGTTGAAGCAGAGGATAAAGGCGGGAAATTCTTTGTCAAAGAAGCATTTTTAATAACACTTTTAGCCTTTACTTTTATTGTTCTAAGTGCCACATTTCCTCTTAATTTATCCATGTATGTGGATTTAAAGGGCATTGGAACAACTAATTTGGCAGGATCTATTGCTAGTATAAATGCCTTCATAGGATTTTTAATCGGAATTATGTTTTACCGAATAAATAAGCAATTAAAGACATATACTCTTTCGACTTCCTTATTTATTGTCAGTCTTAGTTTTTTTATCCTAAGTAAGGCTTTAAGTCCTTTAACATTCTTAATCGGTAGCACATTATTTGGGGTTGGTACCAGCTTGGTATATCCAGCTTTTTTAACCCGTATTTATAACCACATACCAGACACAGACATTGTTCCGGCCATTGGTATGTATACTGTGGCCGCTAATATTGCCCAGTTTGTATCACCCTTCATTATTAATCTTCTCTCTGGTGTTTTGGGGCCAGGTATTGAGCATAAATTTATATTTTCTGCCATGGCAACAGCCATACTAGGTGTCTTAATTATTGCCACTCAAAAATTTAGACCACAGGCCAATACAAATTGACAACCATTCATATGTATGGTATTTTTAACAGTAATATATTAGTTAGAATAAGCTTTTAAATAGGCGAAAGGAAGTTTCCCATGAATAAACCATTACTTAAATTAGTAGATGTCAATAAATCATTTGGTGAATCACATATTTTAAAAGATGTATCGTTCGATATAATGAACGGAGAATTCTTAACACTTCTAGGCCCTTCCGGTTGCGGAAAAACGACAATCCTAAGGTGTATTGCTGGCCTTGAAACTGTAGACTCTGGAGATATTTTACTAAACGGAAAATCTATTGTGATGCTCTCAGCCAACAAAAGAAACGTTAACACTGTTTTTCAAAACTATGCTTTATTTCCCCATTTAAATATGTACGACAATATTGCTTATGGCCCAAGAATCAAAAAATCTATGAGCGAAGAAAAAATCAAGGAAAAAGTAACAGAAATGCTTCACTTAGTACAAATGTCTGGCTATGAAGACCGCATGTCAGACCAACTATCAGGGGGACAAAAACAAAGAATCGCCATCGCAAGGGCTTTAATTAATGAACCTGATATTCTGCTTTTAGATGAGCCCTTAGGTGCTTTAGATCTAAAGCTTAGAAAGCATATGCAGCGTGAGCTTGCTCAGCTTCAAAAGCAAACTAAAACCACTTTTGTCTATGTTACCCACGACCAAGAAGAAGCTGTTAATATCTCTGATCGTATTGCTGTTATGGATAATGGGGTTATTCAGCAAATTGGTAGCCCAAGATCTGTCTATAATAACCCAGCAAATTTATTTGTTGCATCATTTATTGGGGACCGGAATATAAAAAAGGTCACTCTATTAGAAAAAGAGAACGACTTCTATAAGATAAAATTTGGCAACAATATTATTAACACCAGATGTTCTAAGACAGTTGCTTGCAAAAGCAAACCTGGTGATGAAGCACTCTTAGCGATTCATATGGATAAAATGCAAATTTCTTGTCATGAAACACCAAACTCTCTTGCCGGAACCGTTATGTCTGTTCATTATGCCGGGTCACAAACAAGGACAGAAATTGATGTAGACGGGGAAACAATCACGGCTATTGAGTATCAAAACGATGACTGTGATTATGAAAAAGGGGATAAGGTCTATATTTCCTGGGAAGATTCCGGGGCAATCTTACTTCCTATGGAAGATGATTTAGAAGGAAGTGGTGCCTAGTATGTTTAACAGGGAAAAACTCAAACAAAATGCTCCTGCCATTCCTATTTTGGCCTGGGTGGGTTTTTTAGTTGGAATACCACTTATTTTCGTTGTTGTTTTAAGTTTTTTATCAAGAGATACCACGGGTAATATTATTATAAAATTCACCTTGAGTAATTACAAAAAGATGTTTGATCCCATTTATTTAAAGATCTTTTTCAATTCATTCTTGCTAGCAACCTTAACAGGGCTCATTACTTTAATTATTGGTTATCCCGTAGCCTATTTTACTGCTAACTTAAATACCAAAAAAAAATCACTGGCCATAGCATTAATTATGCTGCCATTTTGGATTTCAAGTTTACTTAGAACTTATGGGTGGATTATCTTACTTGGAAAAACCGGTATTATAAACAATGTCCTTCTAAAGCTTAATATTATTGATAAACC
>CAZLPH010000223.1:0-3603 GCA_964561345.1 uncultured Candidatus Epulonipiscium sp. | reverse complement strand
GTATGCGTAGGTTCGAATCCTCCCTACCCAGTATTAGAAAAATGGTTAGCAATCAATTGCTAACCATTTTTCATTTTAATACTGTAATAAAAACCACCTAAAAATCTCCTAGAAAATAGTCTCTAGGAGATTTTTAGGTGTGAGAGGTATTGTGTTATTATTTTGGCATTCCATAAAGAGCGAGATGATTGTTTTTATATCTGCTATCATGGGTAACATCGGTGCCGAACCAGTCAGGTGCGATGAATTTCTCTGCGTCTCTTGTTGACTGGAACTCTACCTCTACTGTTACAAGTTCTTGTAGGTCTTCATAATAGATATCTAGCTCGGCAACATGTTTTGCATCTAAAGGAATAAAATATCTTGTTTTTGAAACATGGACATTATTAACCTTCTTCCATAAATCATCAAATTGCTCTGGTGTTAGGTCTAGCTCAAACTCTCTTCTTACGAGGTGACCCTTAGATTTCACAGTTAATGTATATAAATTATCCATTTTGCGAATTCTAATAACGGGGTCTGTTGAAATATACCCTTGCTTAACCAATTTTCCTTTGTACTCCCCAAGGGCGGGTAATGAATTAACCAAAAACTTACGTTCTATTTCCATGTCATACCTCCTATTATCTTTATACACTAAGGATATGATGATAACGCATAAAAAGCAAGGAAAAACCAGGAAAAAATAACAAATGATAATCGTAGTATTGACCAATAGCAAAGAGTTGGTGTTATTGAGCTGGAATTGTCAATTGTTCGTCAATTGCATCATAGGAAAATTCACTTGAATTTTAAAATTATTAGTGGTATACTTCTGGTAAATAATTTTAGACACATTCCGACAACATTGGATATAATCAGATAAGACTTATCTAAAAACACAAAAGGTTGTCAAGAGGGGGAAAGATATGAAGAAAAAGATAATTACTATAGCTAGTTTAGCATTAACAGTGGCATTACTTACAACAGCGTGTTTCGCTGGAGGTAACACAGACAAATCAACGACACCTGATAAGCCAGGGACAGATGCAGGAACAACAGAAGGTACTAATGATAGCGACTCAGGGAGTACAGGTGACAAAATTTTACGCACAAATAACTCTAGTGAGCCTGGTTCATTAGACCCAGCACTTGCACAAGGGACTCATGAGTCATGGGTTATAGACCATGCTTTTGAAGGTCTTATGAAGAAAGACGCTGACGGTAACCTCGTTGGTGGTATGGCAAAAGACTACACACTAGCAGATGATGGCGTAACATACACATTTGAAATGCGTGATGATGTCAAATGGTCAAATGGTGACCCAGTAACAGCTCATGACTTTGAATTCTCATGGAAGCGAGTACTTGATGTAGAGTTAGGATCAACATATGCCTATCAGTTATACTATTTAAAAAATGGTGAAGCGCATAACACAGGTCAAGCATCAGTAGAGGATGTTGGTGTAAAGGCATTGGATGACTTAACATTAGAAGTAGTGCTAGAGCAACCAGCACCTTACTTTTTAGAACTAACAGCCTTTTACACATTCTTCCCAGTTAATAAAGCAATCGTAGAAGCGAATCCAGATTGGGCAAATGAACCATCAACTTTCGTATCTAATGGTGCCTTTAAGTTAACAGAGTGGAATCATAAGGCAAATATCCTGCTATCAAAAAATGATAACTATTATAATGCATCAGAAGTTAAATTAGATGGAATAGACTTTACTATTCTAGAAGATGAAAATACAGCATGGCAAAAATACCAAGCGAATGAATTTGACTTCTTATATCCGTTACCACAAACAGTAGTAGCAGACTTACAAGCTAAAGGGGATCCAGAACTTATTATTGGTGAAGACTTAGCAACATACTACTATAACTTTAATACAACCGAGAAACCATTTACAAATCCTAAAGTAAGAAAAGCACTTGCCATGGCAATTGATCGTCAGACGATTACAGACCAGGTTGCACAAGGTGGACAAACACCTGCTTATGGTATTGTGCCTCCAGGTATTCCGGATGAGAATGGTGATGACTTCCAAATAACACAAGGGGCTTACTTTGAAGAAGATATTGAAGCAGCTAAAGCGTTATTAGAAGAAGGGCTTGCAGAAGAAGGTATGACCAAGGCTGATATTAAGCCGACTATCCTTTACAACACATCAGAAGCTCATAAGAAAATTGCACAAGTTATTCAGGAAATGTGGAGAAACAACCTTGAGATCGAAGTTATACTTGAAAACGTTGAGTTCCAAGTTAAGCTAGACCGTGAAAAAGCAGGAGATTATGAAGTTTCTCGTGCAGGTTGGATTGGTGACTATGTAGATCCTATGACATTCGTAGACCTATTTGTGTCAGATGGTCCTTATAATGATTCTAACTTTAGCAGTGAGAAATATGACGAATTAGTTAAAACAGCAAAAGCAACAGCAGATCAGAAAGTAAGATTTGATGCTATGCGTGAAGCTGAAGCATTATTTATGGAACAAGTACCGGTAATGCCAATCTACTTCTACACAAAGCCATACACACAAAAGACACACTTAACAAATGTTCAAAAAGTTGTTAACCGTGACCCATCATTTATTTATGCAGATATAAATAAATAATATAAAGTTTAAAATAAAATTTAGGGTAGAGATAAAGAAAATCGACGCGCTGATGACGCGCCGATTTTCTTTATGTTGTAAATAAAAATATAAAATTGTAAAAGGAGGGGAAATATGTTTAAATATATCTTAAAACGTTTGGGAATGGCAGTGATTACGCTTTGGGCAATTATAACAATTACATTTGTACTGATGAATGCTGTTCCAGGAGACCCTATAAGAAGTGAGAGTAAAATGCCGCCGGCAGTATATGAAAACTTAAAGGAAAAATATGGTCTCAATAAACCATATCATGAACAATATATAATTTATTTAAGCAAAATGGCCAGGGGAGATTTTGGAGAATCTATGAAAAGTAGAACCCAAACTGTAAACCAAATGATTGGTAGTGGATTCCCAGTATCGGCTTATTTAGGATTACAAGCTTTAATCGTGGCCTTGTGTTTTGGGCCAGTGTTGGGAGTTATAGCATCCCTTAACCAGAATAAGTGGCCCGACTATCTTAGTATGGTGGTGGCCATCTTAGGAATTTCAGTCCCTAGTTTTGTACTTGGGACAGTCTTAATTCAATATGTGGCAGCAAAAAGTGGTGGGCTTATACCCGTTGCAGGTTGGTCAAGTTTTAAACATACAATATTACCCACAATAGCACTAGCTATGTCGCCACTTGCTTTTACAGCAAGACTTATGCGCTCTAGTATGCTAGAAGTACTTAACGAAGACTACATCAAGACAGCTACCTCCAAAGGCTTAGCAAGGGGAACTGTGATTGTAAAACACGCCATTAGAAATGCGATTTTGCCAATTGTATCAGTCTTAGGAACCATTACAACAAATCTTGTTGTAGGAAGTTTCGTTGTAGAGAAGCTATTTGGAATACCGGGACTTGGTATGTACTTTGTGTCTTCCATTACAAATAGAGACTACCCTATTATAATGGGAACAACAGTCTTTTATGCAATG
This sequence comes from uncultured Candidatus Epulonipiscium sp., assembly GCA_964561345.1. GTDB lineage: Bacteria > Bacillota > Clostridia > Lachnospirales > Cellulosilyticaceae > JAAYSX01. The sequence continues at coordinate 43 of CAZLPH010000223.1, read as the reverse complement.
ATATTAATTATTATGCTCTTAATTGTAGATATCGCTTACGTGT
>CAZLPH010000222.1:0-3623 GCA_964561345.1 uncultured Candidatus Epulonipiscium sp. | reverse complement strand
GGGATTGCAAAAGCTTTGGCTAAAGATGTGGAATTGTTAATTCTAGATGAACCAACAGCGTCTTTAAATGAGACAGATTCCCAGAAATTACTAAACTTATTATTACAATTTAAAAAAGAAGGGTTAACATCTATTATTATATCTCATAAATTAAATGAGATAGAATATATAGCTGATAAGATTACAATTATCCGCGATGGTGGGCCGAGATTTAGTTGACCGCTATCCAAAACGTAAAGATGTAGTGATTGGCAATGTGAATTTGGAAGTAAAAGATTGGACTGTCTATCATCCTATTTTTACAGAGCGAAAAGTAGTGGATAATGTATCCATTAACGTTCGCCGGGGAGAGGTTGTAGGGATTTCAGGCTTAATGGGCGCTGGAAGAACAGAACTTGCCATGAGTATCTTTGGTAAAAGTTATGGGGCTAAAATAAGTGGCCAATTGATTATAAATGGTAAAGAAGTATCCTTAAGTAATGCCCAGCAAGCCATAGAAAATAAATTGGCATACATTACAGAAGACCGAAAAGGTAATGGCTTAATATTATCTAACCCTATTCGTGTGAATACGACAATGGCTAAGCTAGATAAAGTAAGTCACTATCAAATTATTGATATTGACCAAGAAGTTATAGTGGCTAATGAATACAAAGAAAAACTAAACACACGGTGTACATCAGTAGAACAACGGGTTGATAACCTAAGTGGTGGTAACCAGCAAAAGGTTCTACTTAGCAAATGGATGTTTGCAGATCCAGATATTATGATTCTTGATGAGCCAACCAGAGGCATTGATGTTGGTGCAAAGTATGAGATATATAGTATTATTAATCAATTAGTTGCAGAGGGAAAATCGGTAATTATGATTTCTTCAGAACTTCCAGAAGTAATCGGTATGTGTGACCGAATTTATATTATGAATGAGGGAAAAATGGTTGGGGAACTAAGTCGGGCGGAGGTAACCCAAGAGAAGATTATGGCACATATCCTCAAATCAGGTAAAGGGGTGTAAAGATGAATATGAGTAGAATAAAAAATGAATTGAAGAAAAACACAATGTTAATTGCACTAGTTGTTATAACAATATTTTTTCATGGAAGACAAATGGAACATTATTAGCACCTCAGAATATTACCAACTTAATTTCACAAAATGGATATGTTGTTATATTAGCAGTTGGTATGTTGTTTTGTATTTTAACAGGGGGGAATATTGATCTTTCTGTTGGGTCTATTGTTGCATTAGTTGGTGCCCTAGCAGGTCAAAAAGAGCACGCAACGGGTATGAGATGGAAAGTAGAGGTCAAATGATTGGAAAGTTAGCCATTGTTTCCATTGTAATACTTGTCCTATCTTATGCCTTATCAAAGTACAAAGGGATTCCTTCAATTTTGATATTACTAACAGTTGTGGTACTTGGTTATACGTATTTTGCCTCTAAGACAGTGCCGGGACGCCATTTTTACGCCGTTGGAGGTAATGAAAAAGCGGCAAAACTAAGTGGTATTAACACAGATAGAATACTAATGATTGCTTATATGAATATGGCTTTTTTAAGCTCTATCGTAGCGTTGATTTGTGTTGCTAGGTTTAACTCTGCAGCGCCAACAGCAGGGCAAAACTATGAACTAGATGCAATAGGGGCTTGTTATGTTGGTGGTGCATCAGCTTATGGTGGTATTGGTACGGTTGCTGGTGTTGTGCTGGGTGCTATCTTTATGGGTGTTTTAAATAATGGCATGTCTATTATGGGGATTGATGCTAATATTCAAAAAGCTATTAAAGGTTTAGTACTTTTAGCAGCAGTAGCATTTGATGTTATTTCTAAAAGACGAGGTCAAACAGCATAAAGTATGATATACTAATATTAAAGGTCATGGGGTTGACCATAACTGCGTAAAGCTAATAACTCCTACAAAAACACATCTAAGGATGTGTTTTTGTAGGAGTTTATTTTATTTAAGGAGTGAGCATATGGCAACAAGTTTAGCAATCATCATATTATTGGGGCTTTTATCCAATAAATTATTTAGCAAGTTTAAAATTCCAGGTTTGCTTGGAATGATCATGGTAGGGGTTTTGATAGGGCCTTATGGCTTTAATTTACTCAGTGGGGAGATTTTAGCCGCATCAGGAGATTTAAGAAAAATAGCTTTAATCGTTATTCTTCTTCGGGCAGGACTTGGAATAAAAAGAGAAGACCTTAAAAAGGTTGGTAGGCCAGCTATTAATTTAAGCTTTATACCAGGCGTATTAGAGGGGCTTACAATCGCCTATGTATCAATGAAATTATTTAATTTCACTTTTATCCAAGGGGGAATATTAGGGTTTATAATAGCGGCTGTATCCCCGGCAGTAATTGTACCTTCAATGCTTGAATTTATGGACAAAGGGATTGGGAAAGAAAAGAATATCCCCACTTTAATATTGGCAGGGGCTTCTATTGATGATGTGTTTGCAATCACTATATTTTCAGCATTTATGGGAATGTATGGGGGCGGGCGTATAAATATTGGCGCAAAGATACTGAGCATACCCTTATCTATTATTCTAGGGATTATGGTTGGGGGAGTAATAGGGATTATATTAATTAAAATATTTAATAGATATAAAATTAGAGATACTGAAAAAATGCTTTATATATTAGGGTCGGCGATTCTATTGACAACAGTTGAAACAATGATTAAATCAAAAATAGAAATAGCAGGACTTCTAGGAGTAATGGCAATAGGCTTTATAATATTTGAAAAAATGCCTGAAGTCGGAGAGAAAATGGCTGTAAAATTTAATAAAGTTTGGGTATTTGCAGAGATCTTATTATTTGTACTTGTAGGGGCCCAGGTAAATGTCGCCTTAGCTCTTGATGCAGGTTTCAAAGGAATACTTTTAATTTGTATAGGTCTAATGGGTAGAAGTATAGGCGTCATAGTATCTCTTATAGGAACAGAGTTGAATCCAAAGGAAAAACTATTTTGTGTCCTAGCATATATACCTAAGGCAACTGTACAAGCAGCAATTGGAGCCATCCCACTATCAATGGGGGTGGAATCAGGCGATTTAATACTGTCTCTAGCTGTGTTAGCCATTATCATAACGGCGCCTCTTGGTGCAATAGCTATTAAGGCAACGGGACCTAGATTATTGTAACAACCATACAAAAATATAAGCTTTTTGGGATAGGATTGCTCTTAGTGGTTAAAATAATCTTTGTAAGTAGTAAATACATAACGTACGATTAAGTAGGATATCATAATTATAGTTAGCATTAGGATGATTACGATGCACAAAGAAATTTGTTTATTCGGTGTAAAACTTTCCAACATTCCAAGTGGAATTAATAAAAAATTTAGCGCCCCTGTAACTGCCAGAAAGTTGTGTAACATATGAACCGAAATGGACGTTTTCAAGCTCTTTGTTTTTATATACCATGCACCAAACATTAGTCCTGAAAGTATTTCTGGTAGGGGTAAAGCACCTATGTGGAACATTCCAAATAGGAGTGAAGATAATATTAGTGCTTTTCTAACGTCATACTTAATTCGCAGCTTTTCATAAACAATTCCTCTAACAATAATCTCCTCAATTATAGGTGTCAATACGACAGTCCTTATCCCTATAATA
>CAZLPH010000221.1:0-3634 GCA_964561345.1 uncultured Candidatus Epulonipiscium sp. | reverse complement strand
GATTTTTCAATGCTAAAAATGGTAGGAAATCCTTTTGCTATTAATCCAACCAAAGAACTTATTACTAAGATTTTGGAAGACGAAGAACTAAAAAATAAAATAACCATTGTTGTTGAGCGTAAAGACGTTATTTACAAGCTAGATGTTAATTGCTTAAACTTTCAATAACAAAAGCCCTATTATATAATAGGGCTTTTTTGCTATGCTTCTTCTACTGGTGGTGTAAATGTTCTCTTAGCAAGTTCCATATCTAACATAAGAAGGAGACTCTCATCTTTCATGGCAGGCTTGAATTTTTGAACCCACCCTGTAAAGGTTGCTTCTTCTTCTACCTGCTCATCTACAAACCAGTTTAAGAAACTAACAGTTGCATATTCTCTTTCCTGTGTTGCAATGTCCATTAAATCATAGATCTTAGCCGTAACGATTTTCTCGTGAGCAAGTGCAGATTCAAAAACATGAAGAACTGAATCATAACTTGTATGTGGGTTATCTAAAGCTGAAAATTCAATCTCACCATCTTTGTCATTAATGAAATCAAAGAACTTCATAGCATGAAACCTTTCTTCTTCAGCTTGCATAAGGAAAAAATTTGCACACCCATCTAAATCATTGTTAGCACAATACCCAGCCATAGCCATATATAAATGGGCTGCGTATAATTCGTGTGTAATTTGCTCGTTTAAAGCTTTTAATAGTTTTTCGCTTAACATAATAAAATCCCTCCAATTAATAATGATTGTTATATCTTATTATACCATAAAAACAATATATTAAAAGAGCTTCGAGTTAAAAGACTGTATTAATTTATATTATACAATGAAATTATAGGAGGCCGAAATGAATATTTCAAAAAGAATAGCAAATCAGATTGTAAAAGAACTAGAGGATGTGATTGGACAGAAAGTGAATTTGATTGATGAATTTGGATATATTTTAGCTAGTACAGATACTGAAAGGATTGGTGATTTCCATGAAGGAGCAGAAAAGGTTATAAAAAACAAATTAGATTTTTTAATTATAAAAGATAATGATGAATTAGCGGGAAGCAAGAAAGGGATTAACTTGCCAATTGTTTTGGGCCATGATATTGTTGGCGTTATTGGTATCACAGGTGAAAAAGAAGAGGTTGAACGCTTAGGACAAGTCATTAAAAAGATGACTGAAATACTAATACTTACTGAGTTTGATAAAAATAAAAAGAATACTAATATAATGATTCGAGAACGATTTATTGAGGAATGGTTGATGAATGATGCCCTTAATAAGAAACCACAAATATTCAAAAGAGGAACTTATTTAGGATATAATATGCAAATAGCACGTCGTGTTTTAATTATTGAGATTGGTGAAACTCATACTCAGATACATACTGAGAAGATTCAAGAACAATTTGAGCAATTAAATAAAATGTTACGACGTATTATAAAAGGTAAACGAGACTATATCTTTTCTAAAACAATTTCTCAAAGTATTTGCTTAATACCTAAATACGATGATACTTATACAAGAGAATTTGCACAGGAACTAGTTAATGCAGTAAAGGCTGAGTTTAATTTTTCTATATGTATAGGGATTGATTCTTTTAAATCAGATAATATTCACACATCTTATATACAAGCTCAGAAGGCTTTATTTAGTAGTAAAAATAGTAGCCAGTATAACATTCGTTTATACTCAGATTTAACATTTGAGATATTGTTAGAAGATATTTCCTTAGGATTGCAAATAGAATATATAAAAAAGATTTTTCCTAGATATCCTCATGAAGATATAGATGAGGAGATAGACTTGTTAGAAAAATATTATATATATGAAGGATCTCTTTCTAAAACAGCTAAAGTATTATTTATTCATCCCAATACCCTTCAGTATAAATTGAGGAAAATTAAGGAAGAAACAGGTTATGACCCGCGTAGCTTAAGTGATTCAGCATATTTTATCATGGCTATATATATATTAACCATGAATAAAAATAACTTGCGGTATTAAAACTCAAAGGTTAAAAGGGAAAATGACTAAAAGAATTAGGTTTTAAAAGTCATTATTAACAATAATAAGTTGTGATATGGTTTTTAGGACGAATTTTAATCAATAAATATGTCTGGCAAGACATTGAAAAGAGTACTTGAGTTTAATACAATAAGTATATAACACAGATTAGGAAAGGGGATATAAAATGGATATGCTTTCATGCGACACTATGGTAGCTTTAGGAAATAGTACGAGGAGTGGTAACTTAATATTCGCCAAAAATAGTGATAGACCTTTAACGGAGGCGCAGCCGCTAGTGGTTTATCCCGCTACTGATTATGAAGACGATGCGACAGTTCAATGTACTTATATTGAAATACCCCAAGTGAGACATACTTATAGAGTGCTAGGTTCTAGGCCCTACTGGATATGGGGATTTGAACACGGTATGAACGAACACCATGTGGTTATTGGGAATGAGGCGGTATGGGCAAGAGAAAGTGAAGAAACAGAGAATGGATTGTTAGGAATGGATCTATTAAGACTTGCTCTTGAGAGAAGTAAGACGGCTTATGAAGCGCTACATGTGATTACCGGTTTAATTAAAGAGTATGGTCAAGGTGGCAATGCGGCTATAGGGATGGAGCATAGATATAACAATGCTTTTATTATTGCAGATCCTAATGAGGCATGGATCCTTGATACGTGTAATAGAAGATGGGTAGCAAGAAAAGTAAAAGATGTTGCTGGCATTTCCAACTGTTATAGTACAGAAGAGTACTGGGAGGAAGATTCGGGTGATATCAAAGAGTATGCTTATGAAAATGGATGGATTAGCCGGGATGTGCCTTTTAATTTTGCAAAGGCCTATGGTGCGATGAATTTAAGACATCGCTTTGCACATCCACGTTATGCTAGATTAAATAAATTACTCAATGAATCAAAAGGAGAAATTGATATAAGTGTTATTAGAAAAATCCAAAGAGATCATTTTGAAGGAGAGATAATTGCTCCTAGATGGAGCCCAGCAGATGGATTACATGTATCAATCTGTATGCATGCTATGCTAGAGAAAGCTAGTAAAACAGCGGCAGCATCCCATATCGAACTAACCAAGGATATAGAACCAGTGTGGTGGAATTGTTTTTCACTTCCTTGTATATCTATTTTTGCACCTTATACGGTACAAGGTGAATTGCCAGAAATAATTAGTTATGCAGGTGAAAAATATTCCAAGGATTCAGCATGGTGGAGATTTGAAGAATTACAATATGAAATTGAAAAAGATTACCCATACTACATGAAACGTTGGGCGCCAATCCAAAAAGAGCTAGAGTTAGAATTTTGGAATGATATAAAAGCAAACCCAAAAGTTACAGATGAGCAAGTAGAAGAGAATATGAATAAAATGTTAGCTGCTATTAGTAATATGATGACAGAGTTAAAAGATGACAAGGGTGGAAAATCTCAGCCACAAAATCAGATTGCAAATGAAATAGCTAAAAAAAGGGCAGGTCTTATCTAGTATAATATGAGGGGGTATAAACATGATTAATATGACGGCTTTGGCATGGACAGGTGTTATGATAATGATCGGGGTTATATTAAGGGCAAAAGTTAAGTTTTTAAGGGATAACTTAGTGCCAGCTAGTGTTATTGG
>CAZLPH010000220.1:0-3713 GCA_964561345.1 uncultured Candidatus Epulonipiscium sp. | reverse complement strand
GGCTACTATGGCTATCTTCGTAGTTACAAAGAACCCTATCATGGCCTTGATTCAAATCGTAAACTAAGGCTCACAGAAGATAATTTTCCAGAGTTTTTTAACATTGTGGAAGATAGGGTGGTGGACTTTGAGAGGGCTTATAGCAATGACAAAGAACGGCTCCTATTAACCAAAGAAGACCCGCCTATTCAGTTTAAGTTGAGCAAGGAGGAAGACCGCTTTGTCCTCGAGATTACACCTAAGCGCTACATGGCTTTTGAGATGTACGAGGAATGTTATGTCTTAGTTACTAATGCCCTTTACCATTGTAGCCCAGAATTTGCAAAAGAAAAGTATCCTCTTTTAACAGTTATGAAAGACAAAATAAGGGCAGAAGAGCAAAACAAAGTGTTTTTTGTAGAAAAAGAAATGCAAAGCTTTTGTGCCACAGTCCTTCCACAGATTCAATCAGACCTTGTTAATGCCTTAGAGGAAGAGGCCCGGGTAGAACTTGAGCAGTATATTCCAAAGCCTCTTAGGATAAGACTATACTTAGATAGTGAAGGGGCTCAGGTCACAGCTAAAGTAGATTTTTGCTATGGTGATATTGTGATTAAACCAGAGAAGGATGACCAGTTTCCAGTCCATAATGATGGGGTTATGCGAAACCTAGCCAAAGAAGCTGATTTTATCCAGGTCCTCTTAAGGAATGGCTTTTATAGGGAGGAAGACAAGTGGCATTTAAGTAATGAAGAAGGCCTCTACCTATTTTTAGCAGAGGGAATCAATGACCTCTTTGATCTTTGTGAGGTTAATGTAACAGAGGCTTTGAAAGCTTTTAAGATTATTAAATCACCGATTGCCAATATGGGGATCAAAATACGAAACAACTTATTAAACGTCAGTTTTGAAAACCTAGATATGTCCATGGACGAAGTTATGTCGGTCCTTGGGGCCTACAAAGAAAAGAAGAAATACTACCGCCTAAAAGACGGGTCTTTTGTAAATATTGATAAGTCAGGTGTAGAGGAGCTAGCACATATTGTTGATGGCCTAGACTTAACAGCGGAAGAAAAGGATGCAGGCCAGGTTACTTTACCTAAATATAGGGCCCTATACTTAGATAATATTGCCAAAAGTAATACACAGATGAAAGTAGACCGGGACTCTGGATTTAAGAAGATTGTACGGGATATTAAAAACGTAGAGGACGCAGACTACCAGGTACCGGCGGCCTTAAGTAAGATCCTCAGAAACTACCAAAAGACGGGTTATAGGTGGCTGCAGACCATGTCTAGTTATGAATTTGGTGGCATCCTTGCTGATGATATGGGCCTTGGCAAGACCCTGCAGATTATTGCTTTGATTTGTGCTAAGGACCAGGCGGGCCAGTCTATTGTGGTCTGCCCAACATCAGTTGTCCTCAACTGGTACAATGAGTTTAAGAAATTTGCCCCCCATATTAAGGTTGTGCCCATACAAGGGCCGGCGGACCATAGAAAAGCCTTAATTGAAGGTTCAAGTGAGGCTCAAGTTCTCCTGACCTCTTATGAACTCCTTAGAAGGGATATAGATGAATATGATGACCACAACTTTGCTTATATTGTCGCCGACGAGGCTCAGTACATTAAAAACCACAACACTCAAAACTCAAAGGCCCTTAAGACTCTTCAAGGAGACCACCGCTTTGCCTTAACAGGGACCCCTATTGAAAACTCTCTTGCAGAGCTGTGGAGCATCTTTGATTTTGTTATGCCTGGGTATTTATTTGGCTATTCTAAGTTCAAAAAGCAGTTTGAAATGCCTATTGTAAGAAATGGAGATGCTAAGATTGCCGACAGGTTACAAAAGTTTGTGGCACCTTTTATTATGAGACGATTAAAAAAGGATGTCCTAAAAGAGCTACCTGAGAAAATAGAAACGGTTATTCATAGTGAAATGTTAACAGAACAAAAAAACGTCTATAATGCCTATTTAGCAAAGGCTAAAATGGATTTTACCCAAGAGGTTGCAGCTCATGGATTTGGCAAGAGTCATATTAAGATGCTGGCCCTGCTAACAAGGCTAAGGCAAATTTGTTGCCATCCAGGCCTGTTTTTAGAAGATTATACAGGTCAGAGTGGCAAGCTAGAACTTTGTATGGAGTTGATTGAAGATAGTACAAAGGGCGGCCATAGGATTTTATTATTTTCACAGTTTACAACCATGCTGGATATGATTTCTGAGGAACTTCGTAAACGAGATATTAAGTATTTGATGCTAACAGGTAGTACCAGGGCAGATAAGCGTATGGCTTTAGTAGATGAATTTAATGAAGGAGAGGTGCCAATCTTTTTGATTTCCTTAAAAGCAGGTGGCACAGGTCTGAATCTGACGGCGGCGGATATAGTTATTCATTATGATCCCTGGTGGAACCTATCAGCACAGAACCAGGCCACAGATAGGGCCTACCGCATAGGCCAGACCAATAAGGTCCAGGTGTTTCAGCTAATTGCCAAAGACTCCATAGAGGAGAAGATTCAAAAACTTCAAGAAAAAAAGAAGAACCTAACAGAAAGTGTTGTTAAGGAAGGGGAAACTTTTATCTCCAAGATGTCGGAGGAAGATGTTCTAGGCTTGTTCGAGAGAATATGATAAATTACTTGACTATGCTAATTATTTTGTGATATATTTAGTGGGTACCTAAATAGGTCGTTTTTTTATGCGGAAATTTTAAGCATACTCATCAAGTGGAGGTGGAAGTTATGAGAACACAAATCACTCTGGCTTGCAATGATTGTAAGCAAAGAAACTATACGATTACAAAGGATAAGAGAAATCATCCAGATCGTATGGAAACAAAGAAGTATTGCAGATTTTGCAATGCACACACAATGCACAAAGAAACTAAGAAATAATATTATAGCACCCGGACAAGGGAGAAGGAAGTGAGAAGATGGTAGAATTTTTCAGAAATTTTAAAGCTGAGTTCAAAAGGGTTTCATGGCCTAATAAGAAAGAGCTTACGACACAGACGATCACTGTAATAACCACATCTCTTATTGTTGCGGCTATTATATTTGGTATGGACGCTATCATTAGTACAACTTTGCAACTATTGAATCAGTTGGTATAATAATGAGACAAATGATGAATGGAGGAACACGTCGTGGATGAAGCCAAATGGTATGTGGTTCACACATATTCAAGTTATGAGAATAAAGTAAAGATGAATATAGAACAAACAGTTAAGAACCGTAACATGGAAGATCTAATCCTTGAAGTGCGGGTTCCTATGCAAGACGAGACTGAAGAGAAGAACGGCCAAAGAAAAGTAGTCCAACGGAAGGTATTCCCAGGATATGTCCTAATCAATATGATTGTGACAGACGATACGTGGTATGTTGTGCGCAACACAAGAGGCGTAACGGGCTTTGTAGGCCCTGACTCTAAACCGGTACCGTTATCCTTGGATGAAGTCTATAATATGGGAATCGAAGTTTCCAAGCCAAAGCCTTTATTCGAAGTTGGCGATCTTGTTAAGATCTTAGGTGGGGCATTTGAAGACTCTGAAGGAGTCGTCGATGAAATCATCGAAGCCAAAGATACAGCCATTGTTATCGTTACAGGGTTTGGACGTGAAGTTCCAGTGGAAGTAAGTATTGATCAGGTACAAAAGATTATTTTATAGTAGAGGTATAGATATACCTAATTTAAGTAATGCGTGAGTGGGAGGGAATTCCCCGCGAATACCA
>CAZLPH010000219.1:0-3718 GCA_964561345.1 uncultured Candidatus Epulonipiscium sp. | reverse complement strand
GTATAGACAAAGTTTCTTTCTTGGAAAAACTTATGAATCGCAAAAGATGCTAATGATCTAACACGAAACACTGCCGCAAAGGTGTTGGTCCTTGGACGAAGGTGGGCAATTTGGCGAAGATACTCAAAGGTATGTCTCTTCTTCTGAAGGGGATATTCTGGTGGTGAGTTCCCTTCTACTTCGATGCCTGTTGCTTTAATTTCAAAAGGTTGTTTTGCATTTGGTGTTAGGATTACATGACCTGTTGCAATAATTGCAGCTCCTACCCCTAACTTTGAAACTTCCTTAAAGTTTTCAATTTCTTGGTCAAATACAATTTGTATGCCTTTAAAAAAAGTTCCATCATTTAGCTCGATAAATCCAAATGCCTTAGATCCTCTAACCGTACGGACCCAACCTGCTACTGTTACAGCTTGTCCTTCAAATGCCCCTGTATCTTTGTATAACGTCTTTATTGATGTGGTCTTCATTCTTTTCGCTCCCTTTTCCTTAATGGTTCTTTTCTATCCTTTTATATTAATCTAATATTACATATCTGGCAAGGGTTTAGCCTTTCTTTCTTCTAAAAAAAGAAAAAACTCCTGATAACAGGAGTTAATTCACCGTTTCTAAAACAGTTGTAAAATTTTCATACATTTGTTTGAACTTTTCTACCTGAACATATTTATGATGACAATCACTATAGTGGGCGCCCTCAAAAACCGTTAGTGCCTTTTCTAAGATCCGGATTAGATCTTCTTTTTGGCCCGCGTCTAAGTATAATTGACTTAACCTTTCATACGGGTGGGTACCATCAAAATTTTCTGCCACATTTAATTCATATAATTCAATTGCTTTTTCTATGTTTCCTTCTTTTTCATACGCAATAGCTTGAAGGTTTCTCTCAACTTGATTTGACCATCCCATACCTAACACACTCCTTTACATAACAGCTTATTGTTCAAATATTTGCTTAATTGGTTTTATAGTATCAAACTTTACACCAATAGTCAATAGATAAAAGGATTATTTTACCATCCTCTGTCTGACAACTTCAAACATACATATACCTGCCGCAATAGATGCATTAAGGGATTCAGCTCCTCCTGGCATAGGGATTTTTATAAAATGAGACACTTTTCTCTTCGTTATTTCACTAATGCCATTGGCTTCATTTCCAATAATAATGGCTGTCTTTTTTGTGTAATCATACTGATAGACCGGCTTGCTATTTTCTAATGCCGTTGCATAGATATTGGTATTTGCCTCTGTTAAAGCTGTGATAAGGGCTTCCATCTCTATATCTACAATAATGGGAATATGAAAAACTGACCCCATGGTTGCCCGAACAGTCTTTGGATTATATAAATCCACACAGCCTTTGGATAGGAACACACCATGAGCACCTGAAGCATGGGCCGTTCTAATTAAAGTTCCCAGGTTACCAGGGTCTTGAACCTGGTCTGCAATAACAAAAAAGACTTCTTCCTTGTCTATAATTTGCTCTAATTGGTCATTTCCTTGAGACACCACAGCCATTATACCTTGTGGTGTTTTGGTCTCTGACATACCGGCAAATAGACTATCTGCCACCTGTATAAGAGGGATTTTTTTATTTTTTATTGCTTCTTCAGCCTCTACTACAAAGCTCTTTGCAACCACATATTGGTGGGTTTGCCAGTCTTCTGGAATTTCCTTAACTGCTCTTAGACCCTCTACCACAAACATTTTTTTCTTATTTCTTTCTTTTTTCTTTTTTTGTAGTAATTGTATTTCTTTTATGAGTGGGTTTTGACTACTTGTAATCATTATAAGGCCCCTTTACTGTAATGCTTGTATTTTTTCATTTGCACCGACCACAACCAATATATCATTTTCATCTAATAAGAAGTCTGGCCCTGGTGTAATGGTGATTTTATTATCCCGTTCAATGGCAATTATATTAATACCATAATTGGGCCGCATGTTAATTTCTTTAAGGGTTTTGCCGCTCCACTCTGGCAGGCACACAATTTCAACAATGCTGTACTCCGGGGAGAGCTGGATATGCTCCACAATACTTCCTGACATTAAACTATGAGCAATTCGGACACCCATGTCCTGCTCGGGAGAAATAATACGGTCTGCCCCTAGTTTTTGCAAAACCTTCTCGTGAAGGTCACTACTTGCCTTTGCAACCACATATTTAATGCCCATTTCTTTAAGCAGCAAGGTTACCATAATACTTGATTGAATGTCCCGGCCAATAGCCACTACTGCAACATCAAAATTCCTGATGCCCAGGGCATTTAAGGTGTCTGCATCAGTCACATCTGCCTGGACAGCATGGGTCACCACAGATGAGATTTCCTGAATAACTTCCTCATTACTATCAACAACCATTACTTCATATCCTGCATCAGATAAGGTTGTTGCAACACTTATTCCAAAACGACCAAGCCCTATAATAACAAATTGTTTGTTTTTTAACATTCTTTTCTCCTTTTTAGACAATTACTTTTTCTTCTGGGTAATGAATGACACTGTTATGATTGCCTTGCCTAATAATAATGGCCAGAACCATGGTAACAGGCCCTAGTCTTCCTATAAACATATTAATAATAATAATAATTTTTCCTATAAAAGACAAGCCTGGTGTGATGCCTAGAGTCGATCCGACTGTGGCAAATCCTGAAATTGCTTCAAATAAGAGATCAATAAACTGAGCATCTTCTGTAAATGAAAGAATAATAGTGATTGTTAAAACCACTGCAAGAGAAATCATAATAACCGCTAGGGATCGTAAAATCGCCTTTAAAGGAATTCTTCTTTTAAAGATTTCTGTTGATTCTCGCCCCCTAATAGTTGATATGGTGCATAAAACTAAAATTCCAGCCGCAATTGTTTTAATCCCCCCTGCTGTTCCCGCTGGGGACCCCCCTATAAACATTAAGATCATCATCATAAATTTTGAAGAATCTTGCATAGCATCTAATGATATGGTATTAAATCCTGCTGTTCTAGGTGATACTGATTGAAAAAAACCAGCAAATATTTTCTCTTTCAAAGATAATGACCCAAGTGTCGCTGGATTTCTAAATTCAGCAAGAAAAAAGAATAAAAAACCAAATAAAATTAAAAATAAGGAAATGGTTATAACGAGCTTTGTATGTAGGGACAGCCTATCAAAAGCCTGTCGCCATGTAAACCTTTTATTCATTTTAATTTTTTGTCTGATTCCTTGAATGATATCTGTCCACACAGCAAATCCTAATCCTCCTAATATAATCAGGCCCATAATAGCAATATTAATAATAGGATCTCCCACATAGGGTGTTAAACTTGTTTCTCCTATAATATCAAATCCAGCATTACAAAAAGCTGAAATTGAATGAAAGACTGAGTACCAACTACCTTTTAAAAAACCATAGTCTGGTATAAATCTAATGGCTAGTAAAAGAGCCCCTGTCGCTTCAACGAGTAAGGTCCCAAGTACGATGCTCTTAGAAAACTTAACAATACCAGCTGTTGTATCTTTCCCTAGAGCCTCTTGCATAATAAGCCTATCTTTTAGGGTAATCTTTTTGCCTAGTAAGACAAAAATCATGCTAACCAAGGTCATAAATCCAAGGCCACCTACCTGAATAAGAGATATAATCACAATTTTACCAAACAAGGTCCAGTGAGCGTAAGTATTGACAACTGATAGCCCTGTTACACAGGTTGCTGAAGTTGCTGTAAATAAGGCATCTAAATAAGG
>CAZLPH010000218.1:0-3720 GCA_964561345.1 uncultured Candidatus Epulonipiscium sp. | reverse complement strand
GCTTGATCTATTTCATCGGCAGATCTTTTAATACCACTCATAGAAACATGGATATTATCCACATCCTCAATAACATGCTTTAGCATATCAACGTTAACAGTGACAGTATCATAAACAGTTACTATTTTATCACTCATTTGATTGGTTGATACGAGTGTGCTATCTAGGCTTTCGATACTTTCTTCTGCGGCCTTATGGATATGGCCAACGAATTGCTCCATTCCTTCAAGGTTCTCTTTTGTATCATCAGCTAGCTTGCGTATTTCCGTTGCAACAACTGCAAACCCCCGGCCATTTTCGCCTGCTCTGGCAGCTTCAATGGTAGCATTTAATGCTAAAAGATTTGTTTGCTCGGCAATAGACTGAACGCTATTTACAATTTTACCAACTTCTGTAGCGAGCTGAGCTAATTGTTGAATTTTATCATTCATAACAGTTGTATTTTTAAGAACATCTTCCTTTAGGTCTTGAACATCCTTGAGCAAATTGATACTCTCGTCATTTTTTTGTGCTAGGGTTTGGGACTCTGTGGCAAGGCTCTCAAGGGTAGTTGCTGTTGTATCAATAGAGTTCTTAACCTCACTCATACTTGCAGTTGTTTGCTCTACAATAGCTAGGTTAGACTCACTAAGAGTAGACATTTCACTAGCAAAGTCTGTTAGCTGATGAGAAATATGGGACATACCAACATCAAAAGAACTTAAAGAACTAACGATGTTTAAAATCTCTCTTGCCGTCACAGACATTTCTTGTTCGTTAGATAATAATTTTTCAAAATAACCAAGAACATGGATATGTTCAGGGTGGGTTACAGTAGGTGGTTCGGCGTGGCCACCTGCTAGCATGGTATCTAAATAGCCAATTATACCTTGGACTTCGTGGCATGGTGGCTTAAAAGCTCTTTTAAACATATAAATCCTCCTTGGAATATCTAAATGAAACTGTTTTATAATATTTTATTATGATGCCTTTGGTATATATCGGCATAAATTTATAATTATGTACCCTATATATTATAAGGCAAATATTGAAGTTATACAACATATAACGTATAATATAGACAGACTTGTCGAAAGACGAAGAAAGTTGATACTAGCAATCATATGGGCTTATTTGTATAATGTAAGACGGATTAAAAATATTAATATAAATCATATAGGAGGGGTTACAATGAACTATAAAGAAGAGTATTTAAAATGGTTAGGTAGTAGTAAGGTAGACCAGGGGATAAAAGAGGAACTTAAACTAATTACCGATGAAAAAGAGATTGAAGATCGTTTTTATAAAAACTTAGAATTCGGAACAGGTGGTATAAGGGGTGTTCTTGCAGCAGGATCTAATCGGATGAATATTCATACTGTGTCCAAAGCAACTCAAGGCTTTGCAAAATACTTAAATGATCATGAAACAAATCCATCTATTTGTATTGCATATGACTCAAGAAATATGTCTGCAGAATTTGCCGATGCTGTGGCATCTGTTTTAGCGGCAAATAATATAAAGGTTCACTTATATGAATCCCTAAGGCCAGTTCCAATGTTGTCATTTGCAGTTAGACACATGATGGCAAGTGGTGGGATTGTTATTACAGCATCTCATAACCCAAAAGAATATAATGGTTATAAAGTATATGGTTCAGATGGTGCTCAAATAACAGGAGAAGTAGCAGATGAAATCATGAAGAATATAGAAAGCTTTGATATATTTGAAGATATCAAACACATCCCCCTAAATGAAGCCCAGGCTCAAGGTAAGTTAACTTACATGGGAGAAGCAGTCGATAATGCTTACTACGAACAAGTAGAATCCCTTGTTGTAAGAAAGGATTTTGTAAAAGAAAATGCAAAAGACCTTAGCATTATATATACGCCAATACATGGTAGTGGGAATATTCCTATTAGGACTATGTTTAAAAGATTAGGTTTTTCTGATGTAACGATTGTGCCTGAGCAAGAACTTCCAGATGGCAACTTCCCAACAGCATCCTACCCAAACCCAGAAAATAAGGATGTCTTTACACTAGCAATTAAGTTAGCCCAAGACATATCACCAGATTTAATTTTTGGGACAGACCCAGATTGCGATAGGATTGGTGTGGTTGTAAGAATGGAAGACGGTGAATACACTGTTTTAACAGGAAATCAAGTAGGTGTTTTACTAGTAGACTATATGCTAGGTGCTAGGGAAGAATTAGGGCTACTAGGCAAAAAAGATACCATTGTAAAAACAATTGTATCAAGTGAAATGGCTGATGCAATCTCCACATCTTACGGTGCAGAGATAATGGATGTTCTAACAGGATTCAAATATATTGGTGAAAAAATTAAAGAATTTAAAGAGACTGGGTCTCATAATTTTGTCCTTGGATTTGAAGAAAGCTACGGCTATCTTGCAGGAGATTTTGTAAGAGACAAAGATGGTGTTATTGCATCAGTTCTTATAGCAGAAATGGCCCTATACTATAAATCAAAAGGCAAAAACCTATACCAAGCATTACAAGAACTTTTTGAGAAATATGGCTATTACAAAGAAGACCAAGTTGCCTTAGAAATGAAAGGTAAGGATGGCCAAGAAAAGATAGCACAAATCATTACAAATGTCAGAGAAAATTCCCCTAAAGAAATAGGCGGGGTAGGAGTAGCCCAAATAGAAGACTATGAGTTGTCCATTTTAAAGGATATAAAATCAGGTAAGGAAACAGAAATCTTACTACCAAAATCTAATGTAATTAAGCTCAAATTAGAGGACCATAGCTGGGTTGTTGTAAGGCCGTCAGGAACAGAACCTAAGATGAAAATCTATGTGGCTGTAAAAGGTGAAAGTGAAGCAGATAGTAATCAAAAACTTAAAGATTTAACAGATGCAGCTACGAAGCTAATCCAGGGTTAGTTCTTTTCTTTTGGCTTTGGGGACGGTTAACAAACTTAAGCAGTTATGTAGGGAGTGGGCGTGAACAATGATTAGAAAAAGAGAAGATATTGATACGGTGATTTTTGACCTAGGGAATGTATTATTATCCTTTGATCCTGTGGCTTATTTAAGGCAGGATTTTAAAGATGAGAAGGTTCTTAAATCAGTGTGTAAAGAAATCTTTGGCTCTAAAGAGTGGCTACAATTAGATAGAGGAATAATAGATGATGCAACATTTGCTCAGATTATGTCAGAGAGAATACCGGAGCACAAAAAGCTTATAAAAAAGAAGCTTGAAAACTGGCAGGAAATATTAGAGCCTATTGCCTCTACAGTTGATTTAATTCCCCAGCTAAAAGAGCAAGGCTATAAGTTATATATACTATCTAATTTTCACAAACAAGCGTTTAGAGATGTTTATAAAAAATATGATTTCTTTAAATATTTTGATGGGCACGTTATTTCAAGTGACTGGCAGTTACTTAAACCAGAAAAAGAGATATACTTAAAACTTATGGCATTATACAATATAGAGCCAACTAAAACAGTTTTTATTGATGATTCAAAAGATAATACAGATGCAGCTGAAAAACTTGGATTTCATACGGTGCATTTTGAAGGGTCAAAGCAAATAAAAGATTTTTTCAAATAAGAGAAATGAGAGAGTGGTACCTTAAAGGCCTTTGCCACAGGGTACCATTTTTTTGTTAACTGTCCTAAATGAAGAAAAATGTGCTATAATATAGAGTGATATGTTATTAAATAAAGGAGTGGGCAGATGTCATATATAGCATTATATCGTAAATATCG
>CAZLPH010000217.1:2289-3723 GCA_964561345.1 uncultured Candidatus Epulonipiscium sp. | reverse complement strand
GGAAACGTATATTCCTTGAGAGGATTACCTTTGTTTGGTCTAGAATGAAATTTACCTACAAAGCCACTGCAAGAAACCTAATGCGTTATAAAAAACACTTTTATATGACGGTTATTGGCATTTCAGGTTGTACAGCCCTAATTGTTGCAGGATTTGGTCTTAGGGACTCTATTGGAGAGATTGCCAACACCCAATTTGGAGGGATATTAAAGTATGACCTAATTGTAGAAACAGATGATACAAACAAAAGTGATAAAGTGTTAGAGGATTTTTTAAACAACCCAGATAAGGTCAAAGAGCATATCAGTTTATTTAGCAAAGCAGGAAAAGTATACTTAGGAAACGAATCCTTTTCTACGACTATTATGGTAGCAGAAGAAGCAACAAAACTTAAGAAATTTATAAACCTTAGAGATCGAAAAAGTAAACAGGCCTTAACCTTTAATGATTCATCTGTCTTTGTGACAGAAAAACTAGCAGAAACCCTTAACATAAAAGTAGGAGATGCTTTTATCCTTGAAAATGGGGACGATCAAAAGGCCAAATTTGTCTTAACAGGTATAACTGAAAACTATGTCGGAAGCTATGCCTATATTAATAAGGCAGCCTATGCTAAAGCTTTTGGGGAGGCGTTTTCATATGATACCTTACTCATTAGGACCCTTATCAGTAGAACTGCTCAAGATACAACCCTTGTTGAAGTTTTAAGTGGGGATACGACCCTCAGTGCGGAATTTATATCTCAAACAAAAGAAACTTACGATAATCTATTAGCTAGTATAAATTTTATCGTTATTGTCCTGATTCTAGCAGCGGGGGGACTAGCAGTTATTGTTCTTTATAACCTGACCAATATAAATATTGATGAACGTAGAAAAGAACTAGCCACATTAAAGGTACTTGGTTTTCATAACAAGGAAGTAGCAGCTTACATTTATAGAGAAACATCTATACTGAGTATTATTGGGACGGGCCTTGGTTTGTTCCTTGGGACCTTACTTCATCGTTTTATCGTTAAAATTGGGGAGTCTGTGGACCTAATGTTTGGAAGGAACATATCTGTAATGAGTTTTCTCCTTTCGGCTGTTATTACCCTAATGTTCTCAGGGATTGTGGACGTGATTATGTATAAAAAAATAAAGAACATAGAAATGGTTGACTCAATGAAAGCCATTGATTAGAAACAGAGGGATGACATGGATTTAAGAAAGAAATTTAAAGGGGTAAATATATATTTTCTATTAAAAACAGGAATAGGATCGGCCATAGCTATACTAGTGGCAAACAAACTAGGACTATCCTATAGTGCATCAGCCGGGATTATAACACTCCTTACGATTCAAAATACTAAAAAAGAAACAATTTTTATTGCCCTCAAGAGAATAGCAGCATTTATAGTAGCGGTACTTATAGCATCTATAATATTTTCAATAT
>CAZLPH010000217.1:0-2279 GCA_964561345.1 uncultured Candidatus Epulonipiscium sp. | reverse complement strand
CATTTATAGTAGCTGTTATCATAGCTTATGGTGTGTTTTCAGGGGTTGGCTATACTAGTATTGCCTTTGGCATTTTTGTATTTGCTTTTGTAGCAGCATGCCATATCCTTGGCCTTCAAGATGGCATAGCTATGAATGCTGTTCTTACCACCCACTTTTTAATCGAAAAAAATATGGCCATTTCCTTTATTTTTAATGAGGTTTATATACTTCTAATTGGTATGAGTATTGGCATAGGATTAAATCTTATTATGCCAAGATATAAAGACAAATTAAAGCAAGAACAAGAGATGATTGAAGAAAATATTAAACGTGTTCTTTGTGAAATGGCAGGTGCCCTAAGAGGGTGCCAAGTAGAAATAGAAATTAATCAACTGGCCAGAGACCTAGCCATCCTTTTAGATAAGGCTTATGAAGAGGCAGGTAACCGGTTTTTAAGTGATAGCAAGTATTTAATATCTTATTTAGAAATGTTCAAGTTTCCGTTTTGCAAAATATTAAAGAAGATATTAGTAAGCTTAATGAGATCTTACCTCAAACCCATTTAGTAGCAGACTATATGGAGAAGTTATCTAACTCCTTTCATGAACGAAACGATGTAAAAGAATTGGTAATAGACCTAGATGAGCTATATGCATTTTTTAGAAATGCAGACCTACCAACCTATAGGGGAGAGTTCGAAAATAGAGCCATATTATTCTTAATCTTAAAAGAAACAGAATATTTTTTAGAAATTAAAAGAGACTTTAGCAAGCAGTTGCTAAAGTAAAACAAAAGGTGTATACTGTATACGATATATTAAATTTGCTGAAACGCCCCTATATTATGAGATGTAGGGGTGTCATATTGCAAAAAAATTAAATCTTTTAATAGGAGAGGTTGTTGAAGATGGAAAAGATTCAGAACAAATGGATGAGAGCCGCAATACCGGCATTACTCATTCACAGTAGTATTGGTAGTGTTTATTGTTGGTCTTTATTAAAAGGAAATATTGCAGCTTATATTGGAAAAAGCAATAGCCAAGTTGAATGGGCATTTAGTATTGCTATTTTTGTACTGGGTATGTCAGCAGCATTTTCTGGAAAGTTTGTGGAAAAGGATATACATAAATCATCCTTAATTGCAGCCATTTGTTTTGCTCTAGGAATAGCAGGAACAGGATTCTTTATTTATAAGAAATCTTTAATCGGAATCTATCTTTGCTACGGCGTTATAATGGGTATAGGACTTGGTGTTGGTTATTTATCCCCAGTTAAAACTTTAATGCTATGGTTTGACAAGCAAAAAGGATTAGCAACCGGCCTTGCAGTAGCAGGATTTGGTTTGGCAAAAGTTATCGCTAGTCCAATCATAGAGATACTTCAAGGTGCTAGTAATCCAGATGGTAGCCTTGTAGATCCAACGAGGATATACAAAGTGTTCTTTGTCTTAGGGATTATCTACTTTGTTATGATGTTTGCAGGTCATTTATTACTTCAAAAACCAAAAGATTGGGTAGAAGAAGAAGATGCAGCGGGCGGAGCAAGTCCACTTGCTGTCTTTAAAAATAAAACCTTTATCGGCATTTGGCTGATGTTTTATATTAATATTACCTGTGGTTTAGCCCTTATTTCCCAGGAAAAAGACTTGCTAACCTTTATAGGATTTGGATCAATTGCATTTGTGAGCTCATTAACAGCTATATTTAATGCAGGTGGACGCTTATTCTTCTCAGCAGCAGGGGACAAGCTTAAGGACCGAAATACAATTTATAAGATTATATTTGCCATGTCAATTGCTTTTACGGGAATAATTCTCATAACAAGCGGTATTGATAAGGGAATTGCGCCATTGGTTATTATATTACTGTGTGTTGTCAATGCTGGATATGGTGGCGGATTTTCTAATCTTCCGACATTATTATCAGATAGATTCGGTATGAATAGTATTAGTACAGTTCATGGACTTGCCTTATCAGCATGGGCTTTTGCAGGATTATCTGGAAATCAACTAAGTGCCTTTATTATTACAAAAACAAATTCATATAACAATGTATTATATGTCACACTTATATTGTATATAATTGCTATGGTTGTTAGTTATACCCTTGTTAAACCAGGTAAAAACGAAATTTAGTGTTAAATTTGTATCAGTCTATTATAAAGTTGAAAAATATACTAGTAATCATTGTATCGAATTACTAATAATGCTATAATGCATGTATACAGTATCATGTATTCTATTTTATATTGTAAAATCACTTTACACAGGAGGAAATTAAATGTCAAAGGTTATGAAAA
>CAZLPH010000216.1:0-3730 GCA_964561345.1 uncultured Candidatus Epulonipiscium sp. | reverse complement strand
TTTGTGATTTGAGGTGATTTATCACCTGTTACTTCCTCAACAATAGGTCTAATATCATCTGGAATATTAAAGGCCTGTCCTATGTTCACATGCATAAGTGTACCACCTTTAAACTCTATATCATAGTTCAACATATCGTTTCCTATAGCAGCATTAAAAGGCATGGCAAGGATTCCTATTGAAACTGCCACAATTGAAACAATAAAAAACACTTTTCTTTTTCCTACGAACTCTCCTACTTGTGCTACTTTTGAAGGATCTTCACTGGCGCCGTATAGGGCCGGTTTGTTTATGCCGATATTAATAAACAATTTCATTATAATCTTTGTTACAAAGAGGGCTGTAAACATTGAAATAACAATTCCTGTTGCCAGTGTCTGAGCGAAACTCTTAATTAAACCTGACCCTAAATAGTATAGTACACCTGCAGCAATAAGCGTTGTAACGTTACCATCTAAGATTGCACTTAGTGCCTTTTTAAAGCCAACATCTACTGCAACTCTAACGCTTCTACCAAGATCTAACTCTTCTTTAATACGTGCTAGGATAATAACGTTGGCATCGACTGCCATTCCAATTGACAAGATAATTCCTGCAATTCCTGGAAGTGTTAATGTTGCACCCATGGCGCTAAGGGCAACAATAAGTAAGGCAATATAAAAACATAGGGCAATATCTGCTGCAATACCACCCACACGGTAGATAATAGCCATAAATAACAAGATAAAGATAAAGCCAAGTATACCTGCATATATACTTGTATCAAGTGCGCTCATACCAAGCTTTGCCCCAACACCCATTGTTGAAATAGCATTTAGGTTAAAGGGTAATGACCCAGCTTCAATTCTACCTGCTAAAATATCTGCTTCCTCGTTTGTAAATCTTCCCTCAATCATTGCTTTACCGTCTGATATTACACTGTTAATATTAGGGGCACTCACAACAACATCATCTAGCATAATAGCAAGGGGTTGATTTAGATATTTCTCAGTTGCATCTGCAAAAAGTTTTGTTCCCTCTGCGTCAAATTCTAGTGATACAACTGTTTTGGTAAGACCTGTTTGTGAATCTGTATAAATTTGCTTGGTTGCACTCTTAACATGCTTACCACTTAAAGCAACTTCATTATCCGGCCCAACAAATGAAAGCTCTGCTGTTGCACCAATTTCATCGACTGCTTGTGTTGCGTCCTTTACACCTGGAATATCAACACGGATTCTTCTTGCACCTTCTTGGGCCACATCTGATTCTGTGTACCCTTCTCTGTCTAATCGCACCTGAATCATTTCGATTGCAGCGTTCATTTCCTTTTGGCTTGGATCCTTCTCAACATCTGCTTCATAAACAATGTTTACGCCGCCCTTAAGGTCAAGTCCAAGTCTAATCCCGTTTACACCGAACTTTCCGCTTTCCCCAATTCCGTAATATGCAAGCGCAGCAAGGGCTGCTGCAAGCACCATTACAAGCACAAATATAATGCTGCTTTTGGTTTTCTTATTGGTACCCTTCATGTTCTTTCCTCCCTTAGAGTCATTCTTTTTCTTGTAAGTTATTCTACATAAGACCTATTATAAAATGCAATTTTCAATCCGTCAATCTCTTAGTAGTTCTGCCTTAATTCCGATGGCACATTCAATCCTTTTTTTCTGCAAATCACACCCAATTTCATAGACATCATGGATGTCATTTTGGAGGTTATGTGAATTTGCAGCGCAGCCACCACTGCAATAAAACTTAGCCCAACATGTCGTACACTTTGGCTTTGTATAAACATGACACTTAGCAAATTTATCGCCTATTTGAGTCTGGGTAACACCGTCAAAGACAGTCCCCATTTTAAACGCTTCCATTCCTGCAAACTGATGGCAAGGGTATAGGTCTCCATTAGGTGTTGCTGCTAAATATTCAGTACCCGTCCCGCAACCTGCAAGTCTTTTATGAGCGCAAGGTCCCTGGGTTAAATCAATGTTAAAGTGAAAGAAATTAAAGTCTTTGTCATCTTTCTTACGCTGAAGCATTTGCCTTGCTAGTGATTCATACTCTGCACAGATGACAGGGACATCTTCTTCTTTAAAGGTATAGTCCATTTCTACTGGGCCTACAACTGGCTCAACAGAAATCTGCTCAAAACCTAAATCTGCAAGATGCATAACGTCTTTGGCAAAGTCCATATTATGCCTTGTAAAGGTTCCTCTTACATAGTAATCTTTTTGGCCACGTTCTTTAACAAGCTTTTGGAATTTAGGAGTAATTAGATCATAACTTCCTGTTCCTTTATGGGTTTGTCTCATGGCATCGTTAACCTCAGGTCTACCATCAAGGCTAAGAACAACATTAGACATATGCTCATTAATGTAAGCTGCCTTATCATCATCTAGTAAGACCCCATTAGTCGTAATTGTAAACCTAAAGTTTTTATTATGGTCTTTTTCGATACTTCTAGCATACTCCACCACTTCTTTAACAACGTCAAAGTTCATAAGGGGTTCTCCCCCAAAGAAGTCTACCTCTATATTATGCCTATTTCCTGAGTTTTTTATTAAAAAATCAATAGAAGCCTTACCAACTTCAGCACTCATTAAGCCTCTGTCCCCGTGATACTCACCTTCTTCAGCAAAACAATAGCCACATGTTAAGTTACAATCATGGGCAACATGTAGGCAAAGTGCCTTTACCACTGGGTTTCTGTTTTTAAACTCCGGAATTAAATTTTGATAAATATCATCAGTAAAAAGTAATTCTTCTTCTATCAAGGTTTCAATCTCATTGATTGCTCCTGAAACAACTTCTTGATCATATGACTTTTTATATTTTGCCATTAGCTCTTCTTTTGTCATACTTTGAAAGTCATCTACCATCTCATAAACAATCTCATCAACGATATGTATTGCACCACTATAAATATCCATAACAACCTTTGAGTTTTCAAAGATAAATTTATGTAACATATTAACGCCCTCTTCCTAATTTACGCTTATAAATCCAAAGTAAAAGCAGTGACCCTATCGTCACTGCCTCTTGTAAAATTACTTTTCACAAGCTTGGTTTCCTACTGTACATGATGTTTTGCATGCTGACTGGCATGATGTTTGGCATTCGCCGCATCCACCTGTTGCCATGCTCTTTTTAAGTGTTGCTTTATTCAGTGTTTTTATGTGCTTCATAATAAGTTGCCTCCTACTAATATTAATGGTCAAAATATAGTTTATTATACCATAATTTTCTACCTTTGCAAAGGAAGTTACTATTTTTTCATATTAATCCCAAGCATGCCCCCAACAGCCCCACTACAAACCATAACACAAAGCATAACAAAGGCATTGGTGCAGAGTAATAAACTCGCCTCAGCTGTAAGGGCTGCTATGGTAAAATAAATTGCTGCATAGAGCAAAGCCCCTATAATCCCCCACTTCCACCCATCTTTTTTTTCTCCTTTGGCTGTATCCATTCCTGCAATAAATGTGGCTAGAATAATGCCTGTAATAATAATAATTTTTTCTTTGTCAACGCCCATGTTTGTATGGGTAATAAGAACTGCTGTAATAAGTAAAAATATAATCGTTATCATGTAAGCATACAAATTGGCTTTTAAAATACGCATGGTTCGCTTAATCATTGGATTTGTTTTTTGGCCCTGACTATAACCTTTTTGCATAACCTCTCCCCTTCCTATAAATTCACTTATACTATTGTACGCATGAAATGTCCAATTTATGATAAGATAGAGGTA
>CAZLPH010000215.1:0-3750 GCA_964561345.1 uncultured Candidatus Epulonipiscium sp. | reverse complement strand
GCAAGATAGGTGGTACCACGAGTATAATTTGCTCGTCCTTCATAATATTATGAAGGACGGGCTTTATTTGTTTTACTGGATATACTATAAGCATACAATATAAGAAGGAGTGAAGAAAATGTTAGATGTTAAGTTATTAAGAGAAGATATGGATAGGGTTAAACAGATGCTAGAAGACCGCAATGAGAAATTTGATCTAGATCTATTTACAGATTTAGATATAAAAAGAAGAGGTATTCTTCAAGAAGTAGAACTACTAAAAAAAGACCAAAATAGTGTGTCAAAACAAATACCTATAATGAAGCGAGAGGGTAAAGATACAACTGAAATCTTTGCAGATATGAAGATTCTTTCTGATAAAATAAAAGGATTTGATGCTGATCTAAGAGAAATAGAAGAAAAATTAAATCAAGTATTACTAAGTATTCCTAATATGCCTAACCCAAGTGTTCCAAAAGGGCATACAGATGAGGACAATGTAGAGGTGCGTAAATTTAGAGAGCCTAAAGTATTTGATTATGAGCCTAAAGCTCACTGGGATATTGGTGAGGATTTAGATATTCTAGATTTTGAAAAAGGTGCAAAAGTAACAGGGGCGCGTTTTGTTGTCTATAAAGGACTTGGGGCAAGGTTAGAGCGCTCTCTTATGAACTATATGCTTGACACCCATACAGATAAACACGGGTATACAGAGGTGTTTCCGCCATTTATGGTGAATAAGCAAAGTATGACTGGTACAGGGCAACTTCCGAAATTTGAAGATGATGCCTTTAAGATACAAGATACTGATTATTACCTAGTACCAACAGCAGAAGTGCCAGTTACCAATATGTACCGGGACCAAATTTTAGACGGAGCTGATCTTCCAATTACACACTGTGCTTACACAGCTTCTTTTAGAAAGGAAGCTGGATCTGCAGGAAGAGATACAAGAGGAATTATACGCCAACACCAGTTCAATAAGGTGGAGCTTGTTAAGTTTACAAAGCCAGAGGATTCTTATGATGAACTAGAAAAACTAACAAGAGATGCAGAGGCAATTCTTCAAGGATTAAATATCCCATACCGTGTTGTAAAGATTTGTATGGGAGATCTTGGATTTACAGCAGCCTTTAAATATGATATTGAAGTATGGATGCCAAGCTACGGCAAATATGTAGAGATTTCAAGTTGTTCTAACTTTGAAACTTTCCAAGCAAGGCGTATTAATATTAAATATAGGGATAATGTTAAAGACAAGGCAGAATTTATTCATACACTTAACGGTAGTGGACTAGCAGTTGGCCGTTGTACAGCAGCTATTTTAGAAAACTGTCAACAAGAAGATGGTAGTATTTTAATTCCAGAAGTACTTGTTCCTTATATGGGTGGAGCCACAAAAATAGAAAAATAAGCAATAAATACAAAAGAAGGCTACTCTAAAGCAGCCTTCTTTTGTATTTATTGATATAGCTCGATAGGCTATTAGCATATAACTTATAGACTTGTGTGCTAATAGATAACCCTTCTTCTAATGTAAGGTTTTCAGTTGGATAGAAATGCCCGCCCTTATGGGATCCCATAATACCTGTTTGTTGTAGATAGGTAGTAGACCTTAGATAATTAGAGGATATAAGGTTCTCATCCTCATAAAACTGAGCTTTATAAATCTCTATAGGGTCATAATTTAGAGATGTTAAAAACTTATTTGTTAGATAAGCAGCAGTGTCTCTATTAATAGGAGCATTAAAGCCGCTTAACAAGGAAGTATCTTCAACTAAACCCCACTCTAAAGCCTTGCTTATAGCAATGGCTTGGGAGAAACCGTCTAGGCTTTTGTTTTCTGCCACATAAGCTGCGCGCATTAATAATTCTACAAAATCCTTTTTAGAAATAGCTGATTCATAACTTTGTGAATGGTCTTCAATAAGATCATTGGCTAGGGCGAAGTTTACAATATCCTTTGCCCATGGAGAAAAAGAATGATTCTCCAAAGAGACATCATTATCGTTTGTTTTAAGTGTAAAGTTTTCAAAGCCATAATCAAAGAGATTATTCATATCGTCAAAAAAGTTATCAGCATCAGATTTTAACACAACACCAATTAATGCCATACCATCTTGGCTAGCAACGGCTACAAGGCTCCTGCCTGCAGCGTTAGTAAATCCGGTCTTTCCGCCGACAGAGTATGGCCGGTAATAGGGAGACAGAGGATCTATAAGCTTTACAGTACTAGGAAATGTAATGGGATGATCCAGGTCATTGAGTCTATTTAAAGAATAACTAGGTGACTTTATAATGCTAGAAAATAGTTGGTTTTCATAGGCATAGTCCATAATAACAGCTAGATCATGCGCTGTCGTATAATGATTTGGGTCGTGGTATCCATGAGGATTTACAAAATGACTACTTGTAGCACCTAATTGTCTTGCTTTAGTATTCATACGATCAGCAAAGTTTTCTATTGATCCATCTAATAGGGTTGCTAAGTCATAAGAAACATAATTATCAGACCCTAACATAACAGCGTGTATGGCATCAAAAATAGGAAATGTATCCCCTACCCTAAGGCCAATATGGCTACTATCAGAAGGGACATTTTGGATCGACCCATTTGTTTTAACCATAGTGCCTGTTGCATCTAAGTTTTCAATACATAAAATAGATGTTAAGATTTTGGTTGTACTAGCAGGATACATTTGAACGTTAGCATTTTTTTGGTACAAGATGGCCCCAGTTGTTCTTTCTATTAGGATGGCACTTTGACCAATAATATCTGGAGGCTCACCTGCAAAGACTGGTTGGATAAAAAGAATTAAAGCCAATAGAAGACTTATAGGGTATTTAGAGTGTTTGTTTCTCATTCTTCTTGAAAGATAGCGTTAACAATATTGATTGCAGGTTGGCTAACGACCTCATATTGAATTTCAAGTCCTTTTCTTGTTCCGTAGATAATACCTGAGGATTTAAGTCTGGCAATATGTTGGGAAATAGTAGATTGGGGAAGGTTCATACATTGCTGCATGTATGTAACGTTTGACTTTCCTTTGTCTAGGAGTCCTTTAACGATACATAAACGAGCAGGATGTGCAAGCGCCTTTAAAACTTCAGCCTGTTCTTCTAATGTGTTTGGTTTAAGCATGTTCTCACCTCTATATAATAATTATTTTTTATATATTGCTATACTTAGTTATTATAATACATTATAGGAAAACTGCAACTATATATGGTGAATTTATAAGATTTTAAGCCATTTGTGAATAAATACCATGTAAATGGACCATACTCTAAAAGAATAATAGGTCATAATGAGATTAATATAGAGATGGGAGCGGTGCTATTGTGTATGGATCACTAGAAGGGTTTCCCCTTAGACAGATGAAATTTGTAAGAACTAGGAATTCAGTTTTAAAAGCAACCACACATTTGTTAAAAGAAAAAAGCTTTGATGAGGTTACAGTAGATGAAATTTGCCAAAGAAGCCAAATATCTCGAGGTACATTCTTTAATTATTTTTCGCAAAAAAGTTATATATTTCACTATTATATGCGTATCTTTACCATTAAGATCATGCAAAGGATGCAACACTGGGAAGAAGATATGACTTTTAGGGAGCAAATGGACCATATCTACACCTGGTTTGATGAAGAGAGCCAATTTCCAAACTTCGTAAGCTCATATATTTATTATTTACTAGAAGAAGGAAGTAGTAATAATAATATAAAACTAACGGAAGCAGAATTTGTATACTTTTTTACGGGAATTGAAACA
>CAZLPH010000214.1:0-3755 GCA_964561345.1 uncultured Candidatus Epulonipiscium sp. | reverse complement strand
AAATAATAAGATTTGACGAAATAGATAACATTATTCACGCAATTTTCGCAATGATACCGTATAGTTCATCTATTTATGATATAATTATACTAGAGTACAAGTAATTCTCGGTTTTATTAACATTCACACAGTAGGGTTTATATGGGATTAAAGGGGGGGGATATTATGCCAAGTAGAATGCAGGGGCATCCATGGCATATAGAGTACTTAAAGGCGAAAGATGACAGAAGACACAGGGCAAGGTGTGTTTACTTTAGACCTGGGGGGTGGGTGTATGTTACATGAGAAGTGTTTTGGAAGCAGCCACTGTAGTAAATATAGGGTTGTTGCAGTAGCCGAAACAAGAGTGCGGAATACAAATGAAACATACCAGCCTAGAAACAATAAGCCGCTAGATGAAAGAGGGAAAAGAAAGTTTAAAAGGGAAAAAACGCCAGTAACAGTACAGGGAATACAGCTAGGAGATACAGTAGAACTACTTGATACTGTTGATGGTTTTAAGATGAAGGTACATATAGTAGAAAAAGAAAAAGCTTGCCTGGAAGATAATAAAATATCAGAGGATTCCCCAATAGGAAGAGCCGTTTTAGGGAAGAAAAAGGGGGATAGGATTGAGATATTTACGAATAAGAAGGTAGTTTATGAGATTATTGAATAGAGGGGGAGTAGATGTTTAATAGACAGCAAAAAGAGTTTAGAAAACAAATGGCGGAGATAAAAAAAGAAAAAGGCCGCTTGTATGATGAAATATATGAAGATAAGAGGCCTAATAGAGCCTACACAAATAGTACATCAATAAATGTTAGTGGGCTAATAAGATGGGTTTTATTTTTGTCTTTTGCAGGATGGACCCTCTATCAATCAGGGATATTAGAGCCTATGGCCCATAAGCGGGGGGTTATTAGTCAGCATAGTCCTAAACAAGTCAATATCCTTAAGAGTGCCACAAGCCCTCTTGTAGCGAAAAAAGAACAAGGGTGCGATGAATATCTCCAAGCTATATCAGCCATTAGCCAAGGTCTTGCTAGTATTCGAGTTATTATCTTAGTTGCCTTGATTTTCCATGTTACCAAAGGGGAAGTTACAGGAAACAAATTTCAACAAAAAAAGGAAATAAGATTAATTCAGAGATAGCTTTTACTTTTTCATATGTTACAATTGAGGAGTATGGCTTAATTAAAAAATCCTTAAAAAAGATGAAAACACACATTTTATAGATGATAATTATAGGAAAAAACTTTTGCCTATGAACAATGTAAGCATTAACAAATAGTTTAAAGGAGTTAAACAATGACCAGAATAAAGAATAGAATTAAAGTACTAAGCCCCCGAATCCCAGAGGGCCTGGGCCAGCTAGACATGCAAAGTAAAGACATAGAAGCCGGCGACCTCTTTAAAGAAGCCAGGGTTATAGGTGGCTATATAGAAGAGCAAAGGGCAGACAAGGTTATATTTGAAAAGATTATCTTTGAGAATGTTGTTTTTCAAGATGTCTCCTTTAACCATAGTGAGTTAATAGATGTAAAGTTTATTAACTGTGACCTGTCTAATGTAGACCTGTCAGGGGCCATTATCCACCGGGTGGCATTTCAGGGCTGCAAGATGCTAGGTAGCAGACTCATGGATGCAACCCTTAGGAATGTAAGTTTTAATAACTGCAACCTATCCTATGCCAACTTTGCATTTTCTAATGTCAAACAAGGCATCTTTAAGAAGTCCATCTTAACTAAAACCGCCTTTGAAAATGTCACATTATTAAATGTGGGCTTTGAAGAAAATGATATGGCAGCCATACAAATGAGCGGGACCAAATTAAAAGGCATAGATTTAACCACCTGCCAGATAGAGGGTTTGCAGATTGACATAGTAGATCTTAGGGGAGCCGTGGTATCAACTGTGCAAATGGTAGGATTTGCAAATTTATTAGGCCTTGTGATTGGCCACTAATGAAAGGGGTGTCTTATGAGCAATAAGATTTCAGATGGGAGAAAGTTAACCTATTATATAGGGCTTGGCCTAGTTGTCCTAGGGGTCATCTTATTTATGTCTTCGTTTTTTGATGTGTCTACGGGCTTTGGGGCTATGGACCCAGGCTTTGATATGGGCATGCCAAGTTTCTTTAAAAGAGCCTTATTTGGCATGATTGCTATTATTATTGGCAGTGTTTTAATGAACATAGGGGCCAAGGGGGCTGCAGGATCTGGGATTATACTAGACCCAGATAAGGCTAGGGAAGATTTAAGCCCTTATAGCCAGGCGGCGGGTAAGATGATTAATGATGTGGTGAGTGAGCTTGATGTTTTGAAGGGTGCCAAAGAAAACCCAGGGCAAGAGAGGCTGGGCCAGGTCATTAAGATTAGGTGCAGGGAGTGCGGTGTGCTCAATGATGAGGATGCAGTGTTTTGCAAGGCCTGTGGTAAAAAGTGCTAAGGGTGGGTATTTCCTTAGCATTTTTTGTAATGGTTTAAAAACCATGCAAATGAAGGATTAGTATAGTATGGTAGGTATAAAGGCAAGATTATGTATGGTTAAAACGTGAAGGGAGCAAATAGAAAGGTTGTCGTTAAGATGGAAAAAAACCAGATAAAACTAAAAGAGGAGCTTGCGCCAAAGGATATTCTAGCCTACTTTGAAGAAAAATATGAAACCCAAGAAATAGTCAGCCCCAAAACAATTTATAATTGGCTAAGAAAATTAAAGATAGACTGCATTCAACCAAGACCCAGTAGAAATAGAGATATTAGATATAAAAAAAGTGATGTCCTAAAGTTAGAAAAAGCCAAAGGCCACCGCTTAAAATCATTGCAGCATAAATATAAACAAAAAGAAGACTATGAGAAACGGGCCCAAATAGAAAGAGACAAGTTTAAAGCCTATTACGACCAGATGACAGATCAAGATAGCCAGGAGGATTTAGCTTTATATGAAGTCCAGGCCAAGAAAATAATACAAGAAGACATGCTAAGAATGACCTTTGAAAGGTTATTTCCAACCACAAGCTTTGATAGCCAAGAGTTAGCCAGGAACCTAAGGGTGGTTGATTTAAAGGACATAGAAGACTTTGCCAAGGAAGAGGACGGCTTGTCTATTGATTATATTGAAAATAAGTTATACATTAAAAATAAGAAAAGTAAGGAATAACTGACACAAGGAATGAATTAAAACAATGAAATGCTAGAAGGAGGCGTTAGAGATGAAGATAGTTGTATTAGACGGACATGCCTTAAATCCAGGTGACTTAAGCTGGGGTGGCCTTGAAGCCCTTGGAGACTTAACGGTATATGACAGAACACCAGCACACAAAATTAGTGAAAGAATTAGAGGAGCAGATGCCATATTTACCAATAAAACACCCCTAACGAGGGAAACCTTGAAAGAAGCTGTAGGTCTGAGGTATATTGGGGTACTGGCAACAGGTTATAATGTGGTTGATATTGAGGCAGCTAGAGACCTGGGCATAGCCGTGGCCAATGTGCCTACCTATGGAACTGTAGCAGTTGCCCAAATGGCAACGGCATTACTCTTGGAGATGTGTCACCATGTAGGAGAACATAGTGATGATGTGAGGAATGGTGCTTGGGGTGATAGCATTGACTTTTGTTTTTGGAACCACCCTTTAATAGAGCTTGCGGGGAAAAGCTTAGGGATCGTAGGGTTTGGCCGAATTGGCCAGAGTTTTGCTAAGATTGCCCAGGCCCTAGGAATGACTATTTTGGCTTACGCTAATAATCCCAAGAAGGAGCTTGAGAGTGAGA
>CAZLPH010000213.1:0-3772 GCA_964561345.1 uncultured Candidatus Epulonipiscium sp. | reverse complement strand
AAAAAGTAAGACGAAAGCCCTACTCAGTTATACTCTTTGATGAAGTTGAGAAGGCACACCCAGATGTTTTCAATGTCTTATTACAAATTTTAGACGATGGCCATATCACGGATTCTCGTGGCCGCCGGATTGACTTCAAAAACACAGTTATTGTCATGACTTCTAATATAGGCGCTCGTAATATTGTAGAACCAAAGCGTTTAGGCTTCATATCAGCGGAAGATAGGGAGCAATCTTACAAAGATATGGAAAAGAACGTTATGGATGAAGTCAAAAAGTTATTTAAACCTGAGTTTATCAACCGTATTGATGAAATCATTGTCTTCCATGCTCTAACACAAGAGCATATTGAAGAAATTGCTAGTATTATGATTACAACACTAATAAAACGTATTACCACTCACACAGGTATAGAAGTTGAGTTATCCAAAGAAGCAATACAGTGGCTAGCCATTAAAGGCTATGACAAAGCATATGGTGCAAGGCCCCTTAGAAGAACCATACAATCTGAAATAGAGGACCATATGTCAGAAGAAATACTAGATGGCCAGATCAAAGAAGGGGATCGTGTATATGTCTATATCCACGATGAAAAGCTAACATTTAAAGTAGACAAAAAAGGTTAATAAAAATATTAACCAAAACTAACATTATAAATTTGGAGGGCTTAAAATGGCGATAGTAAATGAATTAATTAAACCAGAAGAGAACGGAACAATCAGCTTTGGAAACTACGAACTAGATAAAAAAACAAAACTAATGGGACTTGATGTAGGGGGAAATCTTTACGATATTAGAACCTTTAAAGAGATTACCAAGTTAAACAAGGATGAAGGATTAGTATACGAATCTATTCCTGGAACAGCAGTCCATAACTTTACAGTTAAAGATAAGCTTATATCCTTTAAAGTAGCAGGAATAGCAGAATCTCAAATTACCATGGAGTTATCACCAGATACAGATTACAATCTTTTTATTGATGAATTAAAAGTAGGAAAAGTAAAATCTAACTTAGCAGGAAAGATTATATTTTCAGTAGACTGTAGAAATACCCCAAAGAAGGTAGAAATCAGGAGAATTTAATGAAAATAAAATATGTACATGTTTGTCAAGAATGTGGCCATGAATCACCAAAGTGGTTAGGGAAATGCCCAGCTTGTAATGCCTGGAGTTCATTTGTTGAAGAAGCAATTATTCCAGAACCTAAAGGTCTTGGAAAACAGGCAAAAATAGGTGGTAGTCAAAAACCAGTAAAGCTCAAAGAAATAGGAAATGAAAAAGAAGACCGTGTTTTAACTAAAATAAAAGAATTGGATAGGGTACTAGGGGGCGGGCTTGTAGAAGGCTCCCTAGTACTTGTTGGTGGGGATCCGGGGATTGGTAAGTCAACACTACTTTTGCAGATTTGCCAAACCATTGGTGACCAAAAGAAGTCTGTGCTCTATATTTCAGGTGAGGAGTCTATTAATCAGATTAAAATGAGAGCAGACCGCCTAGATGTAGATACTGACAATTTACAGCTATTTTGTGAAACAGACATGCAAATTATCCAAACCCTTATTAAACAAACCAAACCAGACTTGGTCATTATTGACTCTATACAGACAGTCTACTCAGGTGAGATTAGTTCATCTCCTGGAAGTGTAAGCCAGGTAAGGGAGGCAACCCATGCTTTTATGAATATTAGCAAGGGTCTAGGAATTTGTGTTATATTAGTCGGCCATGTAACAAAGGATGGCTCCTTAGCAGGGCCAAGAGTCCTGGAGCATATGGTAGATACAGTTCTTTATTTTGAAGGTGAGAGACATGCCACATTTAGAATACTTAGGGCTGTTAAAAATAGGTTTGGTTCAACCAACGAAATTGGTGTTTTTGAAATGAAAGAAAAAGGCCTAATGGAGGTTGCCAATCCATCAGAACTTATGCTATCTGGGCGTCCTATGAATGTATCAGGTTCAGTTGTAGCCTGTAGCATGGAAGGGACCCGCCCTATGCTTATAGAAGTGCAAGCCTTAGTAAGTTATTCGAATTTCGGAACAGCCCGCAGAACCGCAACAGGGATCGACTACAACAGGGTGGTCATCTTAATGGCGGTCTTAGAAAAAAGAGCTGGAATGGACCTTGGTAGCTATGATAGCTATGTTAACTTGGCAGGTGGCATAAAAATGAATGAACCTGCCCTAGATCTTGGGGTTATTGTGGCTATTGCATCTAGCTTTAGAGACAGAACCATTGACCCCTATACCATTGTATTTGGAGAAGTTGGCTTAACAGGGGAAGTTAGGGGCGTTAATATGGCTGAGAAAAGGGTTTTAGAAGCAGCAAAATTAGGCTTCAAAAAATGTATATTGCCAAAAGCAAACCTTAAAGGATTGAAAGATATTCCAGGAATGCAACTAAATGGCGTTAGTAATATATCAGAAGTACTTGAACTTATCATTCGTTAATGAAACATAGGGGGAATATGAATGTATCCAATTAAATTTGAACCATTATATTATGATAAAGTGTGGGGTGGAAGGGCAATAAGTGATTACCGAACTGATCTTCCAGAGGGTGACATTGGTGAGAGTTGGGACTTAGCATGTCATAACAATGGTATGAGTGTTGTGTCCCACGGAGAATTCAAAGGTAAATCACTACAAGACTTAATAGATACCTACAAAGAAGAATTAGTAGGAACAGAAATTTCTCTAGAAAGATTTCCATTACTTATAAAAATGCTACATGCCAAAGATAGGATTTCTATACAAGTTCACCCTGGTGATGACTATGCCTTAAAGCATGAAAATGATTTAGGAAAAACAGAGGTATGGTATGTGCTAGATGCTGAGCCAGATGCCAAAATGGTATTAGGTGTTAAAGGGTGCACAAAAGAACAATTTAAAAAAGCCACTGAATCTGGTGAATTAGAGCCGTATTTAAATCGTATTCCAGTTAAAAAAGGAGACATATACTTTATTGAAGCGGGACTTGTACACGCTATGGAAGGTGTTGTTGTTGTAGAGATTCAGCAAAATAGTGATGTAACCTATAGGGCTTATGACTATGGAAGACCGAGAGAGTTGCATATGCAACAAGTTTTGGATGTTATGAATTTAGACCTACAAGGGGAAAAACTTAAAGGTCTCTTAGTTGAGAACCAAGGGTATAACAAGACTTACTATTGTTTTGATAAAAACTTCTCTCTAGAGCACTATGAGATAAAAAAGGAGCTAGAAGAGGAAAGTAATCCGGAACGATTTTTCATATTCTATTGTGTGGCAGGCCATGGTAGAATAGAAGGTGGTGGATATGAACAAGACATTCAGGTTGGGGACTCTTTTTTAATACCAGCAACACTTGGGAAATATAAGATTTCGGGAGATTTGAGTGTGTTAAAAACATATGTACCTAATATGGAACAGTTATCAGAAGAAATTATCTCAGTCGTTAAATACTAATCATATGGAGGGAATTACGATGTATTATATTGGAATTGATCTTGGGGGAACAAACATAGCAGTAGGCTTAGTAAATGAACAAGGTGAGATTGTTAATCAAAAAAGTATTCCGACCTTAAAAGAGAGAGGAATAGATTTAATTTGTCAAGATATGATCGGTTTGTGTGAGAAGCTTATAAAGGAAAATAACCTTAATGAAAAGGATGTTAAGGCCATAGGAATTGGTACACCAGGAACAGTAGATGCTGAAAATGGGATAATCATTTATACTAACAATATTAAAATAGATAATTATCCCATAAGAAAAGTAATCAATAAAAGCCTAGATA
>CAZLPH010000212.1:0-3778 GCA_964561345.1 uncultured Candidatus Epulonipiscium sp. | reverse complement strand
TGGGAGATGAATAATTACAAGGTAAAGAGTGTTATGGGAAATGTTTATAAGGCTTGGGAAGGCAGAACAAGCGAAGCAAATGCATTTGGACCTTGGAACCAAGAAGAGTATACAGTGGAAGACTCAGCCTTTGCTTTTATTACAATGGAAGACGGAGCAACCATTATTTTAGAATCAAGTTGGGCGCTTAATACCTTAGATGTAGGAGAAGCTAAAACCACACTTTGCGGAACTTTAGCAGGTGCAGACATGGTAGACGGACTTCGTATTAACGGAGAAGATCTTGGTAAATTCTATACAAAAACACCAGGCTTAGACGCAGGAAGCGTTGACTTTTATGATGGTGAAGGTGATGATCCCAAAGTACTAGAAGCTAAAATGTGGATTGATTCAGTTATCAATGACACAGAGCCACTTGTAAAACCAGAAGAAGCATTAGTGGTGACAGAAATTTTAGAAGCAATTTACAATTCAGCAAAAACTAAAAAACCAGTTTTCTTTAAGGATGGTCAACCAATTAGTGAGTAAGGAGAGTGGCATATGGGGTTTCCAGTTGGAATTCAATTATATTCATTAAAAGATGAGACGGAAAAAGACTTCATAGGAGTACTTGAAAAGGTTGCCAAGATTGGCTATCAAGGTGTGGAGTTTGCAGGATACGGTGGTATAGAGGCTGTTGATATGAAACAGCACCTTGATAGATTAGGGCTTAAAGCAGTCAGTGCTCACGTTCCCCTTGAGCGGTTAGAAAGTCATTTAGAAGAAGAAATTGAGTATGCTAAGATTTTGGGGATGAATTATATGGCGTGTCCCTGGGCGGGATTTGAAGGAATAGAAGACGTAGAAAAACTAGCCAATACTTTAAATAGAGTAGGAAAAATTTGTAAGGAAGAAGGAATTACTCTTCTGTATCATAATCATGATCATGAATTTGTTAAAATAGATGGTGAGTATATTTTAGACTTATTATATGCTAAGACAAATCCAGCCTATCTAAAAACAGAACTAGATTTATGTTGGGTTTCAAGGGGCGGAGTTGATGAAGTAGCGTATGTGGAGAAGTATAGTGGACGTTGTCCTCTACTGCATGCTAAAGACTACGTTACAAAGCCAGAATTTAGGCAGGTAGAAGTTGGAACGGGACTTGTTAATTTTGAAGGAATTCAAAAGGTTGCAAAAGATGCAGGGGTTGAGTGGATTATTGTAGAGCAAGAGGAATACACTATGGATCCTTTTGAAAGTGTTCAAATCAGCTTAGAAAATTTAAAAAAACTTAAAATAGCAAAATAATATATAGGAGGTTTCATTATGAAATTAGGCGTATTCGCAGTATTATTCGGTAATAAGAGTTTAGAAGATACATTGTCATATCTTTCATCCCTAGGTGTACAAGCGGTCGAAATAGGAGCAGGGGGGAACCCAGGTAAAGACCACTGTAATCCGAAGGAATTATTGGCAGACGAGGTTAAGTTTGAAGAGTTTAAAGGGCTATTTAAGAAATATAATATGGAAATTAGTGCCCTTAGTGTTCACGGAAATCCAGTGCACCCAAATGCAGAAATAGCAGCGAGGGATCACGAGGACTTTGTTGATGCAGTTTTACTAGCTGAAAAGTTAGGACTTGATACTGTGGTTACATTCTCAGGATGTCCAGGTGGATATGAAGGTGCTAAAGAGCCTAACTGGATTACTTGTTCCTGGCCAGATATTTACGCAGAAATGTTAGAGTACCAGTGGAATGATGTTTTAATCCCTTACTGGAAAAAGGCAGCTGAATTTGCCAAGAGTCATGGTGTTAATAAGGTTGCTATAGAGATGCATCCAGGATTTAGTGTCTATAATCCTTATACCCTCTGGAGATTACGTAATGCAGTAGGAGATGTTATTGGTGCTAACTTTGACCCATCTCACCTTTGGTGGCAAGGAATTGACCCAGTAGCAGCGATTCGCAACCTTAAGGGTGCTATTTATCATTTCCATGCAAAAGATACAAAGATTGACAAGTACAATACAGCGGTTAATGGCGTGCTTGATACAAAGCATTACGGAGATGAAGCAGGACGTTCTTGGGTTTTCCGCTCAGTAGGATATGGGCATGATGCAAGTGTATGGAAGGAAATCGTTAGTGAACTACGTATGTCAGGATATGAAGGTTCTCTTAGCATCGAGCATGAAGATAGCCTAATGACGAGAGAAGAGGGGCTTGAAAAGGCAATAGATTGTTTAAAAGAAGTTATTATATTTGAAACA
Organism: uncultured Candidatus Epulonipiscium sp.; assembly: GCA_964561345.1. Taxonomy (GTDB): domain Bacteria; phylum Bacillota; class Clostridia; order Lachnospirales; family Cellulosilyticaceae; genus JAAYSX01. Next base: position 1,528 of record CAZLPH010000212.1, on the reverse strand, counting down.
CAAGACGAAATGTGGTGGGCGTAATGAAACGCTTTAGAGTAGGGATAGTAGGCGTTGGGAATATATTCCCAATGCATGCTCTCCCTGTTATTAACAATGAGAGTTGTGAGTTAGTAGCTATATGTGATAACAAAGAAGACAGGGCCAAGAAGGCATCAGAGGAATTTAATTGTAACTATTATGTGGACTATAAAGAAATGATTGATGAGGAAAACTTAGATGTCCTTCATATTTGCTTGCCACATTATTTACATGCACCTGTTGCTATATATGCTTTAAATCATAAGGTTCATGTCATGACAGAAAAACCTATGTCAATCGATTTCAAAGATGCAGAGGATATGGTTAAAGCTGCTGAAGATAATGAAAAGACACTAGGTGTTATATTTCAAAATCGTTATAATCCAGGGTCTAGACTTATTAAAGAAACACTCGAAAGCGGAGAACTAGGTAAAATTATTACAACTAAGCTTTCAGTAACATGGAATCGTTCAGACGAATACTATGGTAAAAGTGACTGGAAGGGTACCTGGGAAAAAGAAGGTGGTGGTGTGATTATTGATCAAGCTATTCACACTATGGACCTAGTTCGATGGTTTATAGATGACCAGATAGACAGTATAGATGCTAATATCTCTAATAGGGGCCATGCTGTTATACAAGTAGAGGATTCTGCAGAAGGTATGATTAAATATAAAAATGGTGTTACAACAGCCTTCCATGCAGTTAACTATTATGGTTATGACGCGCCAGTAGAGATTGAATTATACTGTGAAAATGGAATTGCTAAGATGGTGGCAGATAAGGCGACCATAAGATTTAATGACGCCAGAGAATATAGTGCTGATACAGATCCCACAGAAACATTTGAATATGGAGATGTTAAGCAGTATTGGGGCGTTAGCCATATAAAGCAAATTAATCTATTTTATGAAGCTTTGGCTAAGGGTGAGGAACCTGCGATTAATGGCAAAGAGGCTATGAAGACACAAAAGATGATTTGTGGTATATATGAATCAGGTAAGGAAGGAAAGACAATTAAATTCTAGAAATAATAAAATGCAGCAAGGAAACAGTGGTTTATATGTTTCTTTGCTGTATTTTTCTTCCATAATAAAAAAATGAGATTAGAAAGCACACTGGATTATAAAGTTGTAGGAGAGCAAAAAGGTAATTTTCTTTTTTGGTGCAACCTAGATATGCCAGCAGATTTGAAAATTAGCTGGGAGTTTAAGCCCCTTAATGAGCCGGGTTTGGCCATGATGTTCTTTTGTGCTGAAGGCCGAAAGGGAGAAGATTTGTTTTCTGAGAGTTTGCTAACAAGAACAGGTGAATACCAGCAGTATAACAAAAGTGATATTAATGCTTATCATTTATCGTATTTTAGAAGAAGGCTTGAAGGGGAAATAGCCTTTAATACATGTAATCTGAGAAAAAGTTATGGTGCTCATATTTTAAAAATAGGTGGTGACCCAATACCTGCAGTTAAGGAGATTAGAACACCCTATAGTTTATCTATTGAAAAGGT
>CAZLPH010000211.1:0-3792 GCA_964561345.1 uncultured Candidatus Epulonipiscium sp. | reverse complement strand
CATTTTACCATGTTTAAGTATATCAAACATTATGCCTATTTACAACTAGCTTATTTTGGAGAATACCAATGATTTCAAAGACCCGAAAGCTAAGGGACGGTTAACAAGTCATTCTAGTTATAAAAACTAGTAAGGCTTGTTAACCGTCCCCACTTTTCTACTGCTTTACTGCACCATCTGAAACACCTTTTACGATGTACTTTTGTAAGTATAAGAAAATAATGATAATCGGAATAATTGAAACAAAAACAGCCGGGAATATTAACTCCCATGGATTACCATACTGACCTGATGTCATCTTGGCAAAGTAAAGCTCCAAAGTTAATGTTTTCATCTCTGAGTTACCAATCACTAGGAATGGTAACAGGTAGTCATTCCATATCCACATAGAATTCAATATAACAACTGTTGCCGTTGTGGATTTTACTAAGGGAAATACAACATGGAAAAATAGTTGTAAAATATTAGCCCCATCAATAACTGCTGCTTCCTCAATAGATGTTGGGACACTCTTAAGGAAACCATGGTATAGGAATACAGACATACTAAGCCCAAATCCACCATACATCAAAATTAAGCCAACTATATTCTTAAGTCCCATTGATTCAAATAGGTTTAATAACGGATACATAACCGATTGAAAAGGAATCAACATAGCTGCTGTAAACATTAACAAAACAATGTTGGATAGTTTTGTTTTGTTTCTAACCATGATCCAAGCCGCTAAAGAAGATACCAGTACAATTAATCCTACAGAAGATACTGTAATTAGCACTGTAATTCCTAAAGCTCTAAAGAAGTGTATGGCCTTTGTAGCTTCTATAATATAGCTAAAATCCCAAGTACTCGGAAGTGCAATCGGCGTACTAACTATCTCTGGATGGCTTTTAAAGGAGTTAATAAACAAAAACGCCAATGGTGCTAGAGTGTAAATAGCCAGTAAGGTTAGGACAATATAAGTAATAATATTAAGAATTCTTTCTTTTATCGTAACTACTTTTGAATGAGGCATTACATCTCCACCTCCCGCTTCTTAGTAATAGATACCTGAACTAAAGTCACTGTTGCAATTAAAACAAAGAATATAACCGCTTGTGCCTGTGCCTGGCCATAATCTGGCGGCGTTGTTTCTTTAACAGTTCTTAGAATTTGCATGGCTAACATTCTGGTACCAAAATCTCCATCTGTTAAAGCTATGTTGGCATCTAATAATTTGAAGCAATTTGCAAGTGTCATAAAAAACACAATTGTAAAGGCTGGCATTAACATGGGTAATGTAATAACTCTAAAACGTTGAAGTGCACCTGCCCCGTCAATTTGAGCTGCTTCATATAGATCACCTGGAATATTATTAAGGCCATTTATATAAATAATCATCATATAGCCTGCCATTTGCCATGTCACTAACATAGCCAGTGCAAATAAAGCTTTTGTATTATTTTGCGTCATATTTGTCAAAAACGGAATATTAATCACACCACCTTCTCCAAATAATATCTTGGAGAAGATGATTTGAAAAATAAACTGCCAAATAAATCCTAGTGCCAAACCGCCTAATAGGTTTGGTAAAAAGAAAATCGTTCTAAAAATCTCAGCACCTTTGCTAATGTTTGTAATCATTAAGGCTAAACCAAAAGCCACAACATTAACCGAAATAACAGCAATAACTGTAAATTTTATTGTATACACAAATGCTGCTTGGAACTTAGGATTACTAAGGGCTGTGATGTAGTTATCAAAGCCAACCCATGCCTGAAACACATTGTCCCCACCAGCAAAGTATGTTCCTTTCCAGCCTGCAAATGAATATACAACTCCCATTATAAACGGTATTAAAATTACAAATAGGAATAAAATCACTGCTGGCAGTACCAATGGCCCAAACCACTTCTTATAGTATTTTCCCACGTCTCAGCCCCCTGTAATTTAAGTCTATTTCATTGCTTTCCATTGCTCAATAGCGTAGTCTGCTATTGCTTCATAATCTGCTGGTGTCCAAGCTGATTTTGTTAAATATTCTTCCATAATCTTAAGTCCTACAACATCACCAGTAAATCCGTTTGGTGCACCCGCATAAGCGTTTGTAAGTGTTTTATCGTCTTTCATATACATAACAATAGAATCCCCTAAGCTATTGCCTAGAACAGTTGTTGCTGGATCTGCGTTATAAGGAATAAAGGCCATATCTTCTGTTATAAACTTTTGCCCTGCTGGATTCTCATTTAACCATACTAAAAATGCCTGACCCATTTCCTGCTCTTCTTTACTTGCCTTAGCGTTAATGGCATAGTAGTTAGGCACAAATACTGGGATTGAGCTATTTAAGTGATCTACTGTCAGGCCATCTACCTGGATATCCGCTTGCTCTAGAGGAAACTTCACTGGTATAAATGTTAATGTATCAACAATATCAGCATTTGCTTTTTCTATGTTGGTATAAACCCAGTTACCTTGCTTTAAAAATACTGCTTGGCTATCTGCAAATCTTTGAACCGCTGAATCATATCCGTTTGTTGTTGAGTTTATAAACTCAGGACCACGCTCTAAAGGACCGTTATCCCCTGCAGTATAGGCTGATTTCAAATCAAGGACTTGTGCATATGCTTCTAGTGCGCCCTTCATGCCATCAACTTGAGCATCTGTTGCAGCATCAGCTGCTGCTGGATTAGCAAAGGCTGTATCGATAATAATATTCATTAAGTGGTCTCCATAAGTCCATTTTTCAGACCCTGCTACAGAGAATACCCCTGTTAACTTTTCTGCTTTACCTGTTTTTTCTGATGCTAGTGCATATGATACACCATTTAAACTAACACTATCTGAAGCACCATCTTTAATAAAGTTATCAATCGCTGATACCATAGCTTCAAATTCATCATAACTAGCTGCTCTTAAATCACTAATAAGGGCCTCTACCTTATCATCTCCAAATAGGGATCCTAACATCTCAGTATCTGCAATAAAGCCATATCCCTCTACGTTATAAGGAATGCCAAAACTGTTGCTGCCATCAGATGTTAACCTAAGTCCTGGTGCAACGTTATCGTGCATGGCCTTAAAGTCTTCATTAGTAGCATCTTTAAGGTCTAAGGCAAATCCGCCTTGTTCCCATTCTACTAATTCTTGGATATTCATAATAGAGAATACAGCTGGTTTTGTTTTAGAATTCATTTCTGCCCTTAATGTTTCTGAACTATCTGTTCCTGCTCCTAAGGAAAATGTTTTAACCCTAATGCCTGTTTCAGCCTCATAAGCTGCTGCTGCTGCATCTAATGCGTCTGCTGACTCCCCTTTTGTATTAAAGATATAAAAATCGTAGTCTTTAGATTTTGCACCACAACCAGTAATACTTGCCGCCAATAACATAGCTGACATTCCTAATGCTGCAATCTTAGCTAATTTTTTCATAATTAAATCCCCCTTGTTTTATGTGATATGTATTTTTTTATCTTCTTGATTTTAATATTAAGACATTAGTCACACTTTGTCAACCGTTTTCATAAGACTACTCTGTGTATTTTTTAGTTCTTCTTGTGTTTATATGTATTTTCTCTGGTTTTTATTGTTTTAATTTTATTTTTGTCTATTTTACATTATACTTAATGTGCAAGTTTTTCAATATGTTTAGGCTTTTCTATTTTTACGTTTTTATATATGACTACCGTTTTCATGTTTTTTTCAAATATATGGGTTTGGCCTTGTTTTTATGTTACAATGTATTTAAATTAATTTTAAAAAGGAGGTTTCTTATGGCTACTAATATAAAAGATGTGGCAAAAAAAGCTGGGGTAT
>CAZLPH010000210.1:0-3814 GCA_964561345.1 uncultured Candidatus Epulonipiscium sp. | reverse complement strand
GATAATGACCGAGGTAATAATATGGCTCAGGATAATCCACAGTGGAAGATTGCCAGTCTATATGCAAGACATACAGACCTAGTCTTAGAGCAAACGCCAGAGAGTGCAACTGTAAGTTACACCTATGACCTAAAGACCACGCCTAAGGCCTATTGTAAGGTTGCTTATACCATACATGGTGATGGAGAAATAAAAGTTAAAATGACATACGATGGTAAAACAGACCTAGCTAATATGCCGGTCTTTGGCCTAACATGGAAAATACCAGCAGACTATGAAAACCTAAAATGGTATGGTAATGGACCAGAAGAAACATACTCAGACCGTAAACATGGGGCGAGAGTTGGGATTTTCCAAAACAAAGTAAAAGACAATGTGTCGGCTTATGTTATTCCACAAGAGTGTGGTAATAAAACAGATGTAAGATGGGCAGTGGTAACGGACAACCAAGGGTTTGGCCTTGAAATCTCAGGACAAGATAACTTTGAAATGAGTGCCCTACCGTATACAGCCCACGAATTAGAAAGTGCTTATCATCACTATGATTTACCACAAGTTCATCATACAGTGATTAATGTATCTAAAAAACAAATGGGGGTCGGAGGAGACGATAGCTGGGGAGCGCCAGTGCACCCAGAATATCTAATCCCATCTAATGACCCTATCACTTTAGAATTTAGCATCAGAGGAAAAAGAATAAGATAAGACACCTAAGCAATCTAATTGGAAAAGACTTTTCCAATTAGATTGCTTCTTTATGTTGACATTTATGTAGAAACGCGTATAATTATAGGAGTTGAGAGAAATATATCTCGTGCCCGAGTGGCGGAATAGGTAGACGCACAGGACTTAAAATCCTGCGAGGCTTAACCCTCGTACCGGTTCGATCCCGGTTTCGGGCATATCTAAAAAAGAAGTTCCATAACCTAGTTAGGTTATGGAACTTCTTTTTATGTAAAGTTCTTGGTGCCTGTCCCCACTTGTGTGAACGGGGACAGGCACCAAAAGGTTTAGTAATACTAAGTAAAAAGTTTTGAAATACCCTTGACTAATAATACCGAAATAGATATAATCGATACATAAGTTTAACTAAGGTAAACAAAATGTTAACTAAAGGCAAGAAAAGGAGGAAAGGAAATGGATATAGGAAATAAGATTAACCAGCTTAGAAAGAGAAATGGCTTAACCCAACAGGAGCTAGCTAATCGCTGTGAATTATCCAAGGGCTTCATCTCTCAAGTAGAAAGAAGCCTCACATCTCCTTCCATTGCAACCCTGGTAGATATCCTAGAATCCTTAGGAACCAACTTGCAAGATTTCTTCAATGAAACAGGGCAAGAGAAAATTGTATTTAGCAAAGATGATGTCTTTGAAAAAGAAGATAAAGACTTAAGGAATATGATTAACTGGCTAATCCCCAATGCTCAGAAGAATACTATGGAGCCAATCTTAATAACCATAGAAGCGGGCGGCTCATCTTGTTTAGATGAACCCCACGAAGGAGAAGAGTTTGGTTACATCGTCTCAGGGACTGTAAGTGTTAACCTAGGGGAAGAACAGTTTAAGGCCAAAAAAGGAGATAGCTTTTATTTTAAACCAATCAAAAAGCATTATATCGCCAATTTAGGGAAGACTAAAGCAACTGTGCTATGGGTATCTACGCCCCCAAGCTTTTAATAGAAATTATACTTAAATTATGTGAGGTGAGCTAATATGGTAGAAAAAGATATTATTATTGATCTTAAAGGCGTTTCAAAAACATTCGGAAAAGATGCAGTCGTGTTAACAGATATTAATTTATATATTAGAAAAAATGAGTTTTTGACACTCTTAGGACCAAGTGGGTGCGGGAAAACAACGATTCTTCGTATTATTGGGGGATTTGAAAATCCTACAAAGGGAGAAGTTTTATTTGCAGGTAAAGATATTGTAGATCTCCCACCTCATAAACGAAACCTAAATACGGTCTTTCAAAAATACGCACTTTTTCCACATATGAACATAGAAGAAAACATAGCTTTTGGGCTTAATATAAAAAAACTTGATAAAAAGATTATCAAAGAAAAAGTACAAAAAATGCTTAAACTAGTTAATTTAGAAGGCTATGAAAAACGTGAAATAACCTCTCTAAGTGGTGGGCAACAACAAAGAATTGCCATTGCAAGAGCATTAGTAAATGAGCCAGAAGTATTATTACTAGACGAACCACTAGGAGCCTTAGATCTTAAGCTCCGTAAAAGCATGCAAATGGAGCTAAAAGAAATCCAGCAGCGCGTAGGCATTACATTTATTTATGTCACTCATGACCAGGAAGAAGCCTTAACCATGTCGGATACCATAGCGGTTATGAACAATGGTGTCATTCAGCAAATTGGAACACCAACGGATATATACAATGAACCTAAAAATGCTTTTGTAGCAGACTTTATAGGAGAGAGTAATATCTTACAAGGAACTATGGTCAAAGATTATTTGGTTAATTTTAGTGACAATGACTTTAAGTGTCTCGACAAGGGATTTAAAGACGGTGAGGCTGTTGACGTTGTCGTTAGACCTGAAGATATTAAGATTGTTCCAAAAGAAGAGGGAATGGTTGTTGGCAAGGTTGAGAGTGTTGTGTTTAAAGGGGTTCATTACGAAATGAGTGTTCAGTGTGAAGGATTTGCTTGGACCGTTCAAAGCACCATTATGGCACCCATAGATGCCGTTGTTGGCATGAGTTTAACACCAGATGATATTCATATTATGAAAAGGAGCTGATCATATGGGAAAGAAATGGACGGCTAGACCCTATATCTTGTGGATGATGATTTTTGTACTGATTCCACTGTTTCTAATCGTATATTTTAGTTTTACAATAGACACACCAGATGGGAAGATTATCTCTTTAGAAAACTATAAACGCTTTTTTGATCCATTATATATAGATGTCCTTTGGCGGTCGATTAATCTAGCTTTTATTAGTACCTTGATTTGTTTTATATTTGCCTATCCACTAGCTATGATATTAGCAGGCAAAGAGATGTCTAATAAAAGCATCATACTGCTACTAGTAATTCTTCCTATGTGGATGAATTCCCTTCTTAGGACTTATGCATGGATGACCATATTAGAGAATAACGGTATTATTAATACATTATTAGATAGTATAGGGCTTCCAAAAATGCAGCTTATGTATAATGATCAGGCAGTGGTCTTTGGGATGGTGTATAACTTCTTCCCATTTATGGTTCTGCCAATCTACAACGTGCTTAGTAGGATTGATAAGAGTCTTATAGAAGCAGCCCAGGATTTAGGGGCTAATTCTAGAAAGGTATTTATGAAGGTAACTTTTCCACTTAGTATGCCAGGAATAATATCTGGTGTTGTAATGGTATTTATGCCATCTCTAACAACCTTTGTTATATCTAGTTTATTAGGGGGTGGGCAGTATACCCTTATTGGAAATATGATTGAGCAGCAGTTTAGAAATGTTAATGACTGGGGATTTGGCTCAGCCCTATCTGTGGTCCTTATGATGATTATTTTAGTTAGTATTGGGGTCATGTCTAAATACGACTCTGTTGAACAAGGGGGAGGAATACTATGATGAAGTTTCTTAAGAAATCATATGTTGCCCTGATTATATTTATTTTATACGCACCAATTTTCTTATTAATGGTTTTTTCTTTTAATGATTCTAAGAAAAGATCCCAGTGGAGCGGCTTTACCCTTAGGTGGTATAAAGAACTCTTTAATGATCCTCAAATTAAATCAGCATTTTATTACACCATTGCCATAGCCATTATAGCCACTTTAGTAGCTACCTTAATTG
>CAZLPH010000209.1:0-3913 GCA_964561345.1 uncultured Candidatus Epulonipiscium sp. | reverse complement strand
GTAACACTGCTGATTTTAACTGTGGGTGATGGTTAATGGCATATAAAAATTCTCTTAGTCTCATATGAGTGGTCCGCTGGCGTCTTGCTACTAAATACCTAGATTTTGCCACCACACCTTTATGCAGGACATTATCTGTGATTAAAATACCGCCATTTTTAAGCAAACGAATGCACTCAGGTAAAAATGAGATATATTGCGCTTTTGCACAGTCCATAAATATAACATCAAACTGAGCCCCTTCTAAAGTTGGCAATATCTCACAAGCATTACCTTCTAACATTTTAATTTTATCATTAGCCTTAGCTTTTTTTATATTTTCTTTTGCTTGCTTTTGCATCACGTCAAATCTCTCAATAGTAATTATCTGGCCACCTGGCTCTAGATATTGGCTCATTAAAATAGAAGAGTATCCCACTGCTGTGCCTATTTCTAATATATGAGTAGGTTTTTTTATTGAGAGCAAGACTTCTAAAAAACTTGCTACTTCTGGCTTTATAATTGGCCAGCTTGCTTGGTTGTTGTTTATTTTTAGTTCAATATCCTGTAAAAGCCCTTGTTTTTGGGGACGAATTGCACGAATATATTCAACTATATAATCATAATTTATTTCACTCATTGGATATGTCCTTTACTCATGGAAGTTTTTATCAATTGATTGTTTATATTTTGCTTTGTGAGCGTTGTGTTCATCTGCTGTTGCACTAAATACATGAGATCCCTCTTCTACGTCTTTAACAACAAAGAAATAGTAGTTATGGTCTTCTGGTTGAAAGGCTGCCCTAATAGATGCCTCTCCAGGGGAACATATAGGCCCTAGGGGCAAGCCTGAGTACTTATAGGTATTGTAGGGTGACTCTACCGCCAGGTCATCATAGGACAGGTTTGCCGTCCTTTTTTCCAGAGCATACTGAACAGTTGAACACATTTGTAATTTCATTGCATCTTCTAAACGGTTGTACATAACACCACTTATAATAGCTCTTTCCTCTTCTAGCCTTGCTTCTTGTTCAATAATAGAAGCAATAATAATAACGTCATCAAAAGTATAAGGAATATCTACTAAGTCTTGTTTGTATTGATTGGTTATTTCTTCAAAGCGATTAAGCATTCTAATAATAATTTCTTGAGATGTTACATCTTCCGGGAAAAAATAAGTATCTGGGAATAAATAACCTTCTAGTTTATTTTTCTTATTGCTAGAAACCCCTTCTAAAAAGTCATAGTTATAGACATTGTCATTAACTGCTTTTAAAAACTCTTCTTTTGTCACAAGTTTGAGTTCTTCTAGCCTTGCGGCAATTTGATTAATATTAAATCCTTCTGGAATTGTTACCCTTACACTTTCACTAGCTGCTATCTTATCAGCTGTTAGGGTTTCCATAATTTTTCTGTCCCCCATGGTTGTATTTAGGGAGTGAATTCCTTCTTTATACTTGCCATCAAACTTGAATAATTTACTTTGGGCCCTGAACCAAAGCTTATTGGGAATAAGTCCCCCAGCGTAAACAGCCTCTGCAATATCTTCTGTACTAGCCCCCTTATTAACTTTAATCTTAACCTCTGTAATATTAAGGTCTTTTTGTTTCTTAGATTGCTCTATAACAATATCATAGGATGAGTTAAAACTCTTTTTAAAAGCAGTATCAACTGCAAACACTAAAAGCCCTACAATTATAATGTTAAAAAATAGCCGTAAATACCATGGTATTCTTTTCCTTTTTTTATTGTCCATCGGTGTAATTCTCCTTTATCTTAATGTACTCTTTTGATTATACCTTTATTCAGGACATTCTTCAATAAAAAAACAAAAGTCATGTTAGCAAATTTGCTGACATGACTTTATATTTGTTTTATACTTCCATAATGATTGGTAAAATCATAGGACTTCTCTTTGTTTTTTGCCACACAAATTCACGTAAATCGTCTCTAACAATATTCTTAATTTGCGACCATTCTTTAATACGTTTTTCTTCACAACGGTCTAATGATTTTCTAACGACTTTTTTGGCCTCTTCCATTAGATTTTCGGATTCTCTTACATAAACAAATCCTCTTGATATAATATCGGGACCCGCAACAACCATTCCATTTCCTCTTTCAAGAGTTATAACAATTACAAGTAGTCCATCTTGTGATAAGTGCTTACGGTCTCTTAGAACAATATTCCCAACATCTCCAACACCTAAGCCATCAACTAAAATTCTACCTGATGGAACTGTTCCCACAATCTTACAGCTATTGCGCGTTAGTTCTAACACATCACCAATGCTGGCAATTGTAACATTCTCACGTGGCATTCCAAGTTCAACTGCAAGTTCTTTATGCTTGTATAGATGTCTATACTCACCATGAGCTGGAATAAAGAACTTTGGTTTTGTCAGTGAGTGGAATAGCTTTAGCTCTTCTTGGGCCGCATGACCTGATACGTGAGTATCTTCACGAATTACTTCTGCACCCTTTCTGAAAAGTTGGTTTACAACTTCAGAAACAGTTTTTTCATTACCTGGAATAGGCGTTGAACTTAAAATAATAACGTCTTTTTCTTTAATTTCTATTTGTCTGTGCTCAGACTTTGCCATACGTGATAATGCCGCCATAGGTTCACCTTGGCTACCTGTCATTATAATAGCAATCTGGCCATCATTATATCTTTTAACATCATTAATATCGATCATAATATCCTTTGGGATATCTAAATAGCCAAGTTCACTAGCAGTCCTTACAACGTTAACCATACTTCTACCAATAACTGCTACCTTACGCTTAAACTGATGAGCTGAGTTAATAATCTGCTGAACCCGGTCTACGTTAGAAGCAAAAGTAGCTACCATGATACGTTGGTCTGTTTTCTCAGCAAAAATCTCATCAAATCTTTTTGCGACTAATCTTTCGGTTGGTGTATAGCCTGGTTTTTCTACGTTTGTACTATCTACTAAGGATGCTAAGACACCTCTTTTACCTAATGCTCCAAGTCTTGGCAAGTCAATCATCTCGCCACGTATTGGTGTGTAGTCAATCTTAAAATCTCCTGAGTGAATAATCACACCTACTGGTGTTTTGATCGCTAGTGATACTGCATCTGCAATACTATGATTGGTTCTAATAAATTCAACTTTAAAATGTTCACCAACGCTTACTATTTGTCCTTGGCTAACACAGTTACGAGTTGTTGATCTTAAAAGCCCGTGTTCTCTAAATTTATTCTCTACAAGTCCTAGTGTTAACTTGGTTCCGAAAATTGGAACGTTAATCTCTTGCATAACATAAGGGAGTGCACCTATATGATCTTCGTGACCATGGGTTAGGACAATTCCTTTTATTTTGTCGGCGTTCCTTCTTAAATATGTGATATCTGGAATCACAATATCAATTCCAAGCATCTCGTCATCTGGGAACGCTAAACCACAGTCCACAATAACGATTTCATCTTCATATTCAAACACCGTCATATTCTTTCCGATTTCACCTAGACCTCCTAGGGGAATAATTCTTAATTTACTTTGTTTACCTTTTGGTTTTCTTGCTGCCAAATCTACACCTCCGTATATTTTTACCGTTCAAAAATTTTATATTTGTATAATGTATTTAGATACATAGTTAGTCTTTACAATATATAAAATAATATTGATGTTACTTTTTAGGGCAGCTTAAAGACAGTATTCTTTGATTAATTGCACGCCTGACAGTGACCATAAAATGTTACTTTATGGTTTTTTACATGAAAATTATATTTTTCCCCGATCTCTTTTTCAATCTCTTCTAACAGATCATTCTCCACTTCAAATACTTTGTTACATTTTTCGCATATTAAGTGGTGATGGTGGTGACTCTCATTGTCAGTGTGTAATTCGAAACGACTACAACCATCATCAAAATTTAGCCGATTTACAATATTAATCTCTTCAAACAA
>CAZLPH010000208.1:0-3968 GCA_964561345.1 uncultured Candidatus Epulonipiscium sp. | reverse complement strand
ATGAAAATAGAAGAAACCGATATTGAAATAGTGGCTAGCTCAAGAGCTCAGACCTTTGAGAGTCAATTTCTTGTTTATTTAGCCATTACCAAGCCCACAGACCGTCTTGTTGTTAGCTGCTCCCTTGCAGATGAAGTTGGGAAATCCATGCGCCCATCTATTGTCATGCATAGACTACAAAAGATGTTTAAAAATAGGCTACCCCATGAGGAGAATGAATTCTTAAGCAATATCTACCACCCAGTGCCTACCTTTGGCTATGTCGGGAGAAAAATGAGGGAAGAACTAGATGGCAGACAAGGCCCAGAAGATTGGAAGGACATTGGGAGTTGGTATATGGATAAGGAGGTGTGGCGAGATAAAATTGACACAGCTGTAGATTATCTTTTCTATACCAATCAACAGCACTATTTAGATAAAGAAACCGCAAAGATTATGTACGATAATCCCTTATACTCTAGCATATCGAAATTAGAGACTTTTAGACAATGTGCTTTTTGCTATTTTATTAAATACGGTATTAAGGCAGAAGAACGGCGATTATTTCAGTTTAACGCCATGGACCTTGGAATACTGTTTCATAAGGCTCTTGAAGAATACCCAGTAAGGCTAGAAAAAGAGGGGATTGGCTGGCGAGATGTGAATCATGAGCAAATAGATGTTTACGTCGGAGAAGTTGTCCGGGAAGTGGTTACTGAGTACGGGGGAAGCATGGGAAGGCCTACCGCCCAAAATAAGTATAAAATACACCAAATAGAAAATATGACCAAACGGGCCGTAAGGGTTCTAACAGATCAAATTAAGAAAAGCGAATTTGATCCCAAGGAATATGAAGTTGAGTTTGGCGAGGGACAGTTCCCGCCTATTATAATAAATATAGATGAAGACCGGAAAATGCTCTTAACAGGAACCATTGACAGGGTAGATGTCTACGAGCTTGAGAATAATGAGTTTATTAAAATACTTGATTATAAATCAGGGAAAAAAGCCTTTGATTTAATGGAGGTTTATTATGGCTTGCAACTTCAACTCCTATTATATTTAGATGCCTACCTAAAAATTAGCACGGATAATCTACCAGCAGGTGTGTTTTACTTCCATATAGATAACCCAATGATTGACTATAAGGTAGGAATGAGCCCAGAAGATATTGAGAAGGAGAGATCAAAGAGATTTAAGCTCTCAGGTCTGGTCTTAGATGATGTGGAGATTGCCAAGGCACTAGAGGAAGATGCCAAAGGGGATGTTATTCCAGCCTCTCTAAAAAAAGATGGTGATTTTACTGCTACTTCGTCAGTTGCTAGTCATGGGCAATTTAATCTCCTAAGAGCGCATATTGTGGCAACTATTAGAGACCTTGGAAAGGAAATTCTAAATGGGAAAGTAAGTGCTTTGCCCTATCAGTTAGACAACAAACAGCCTTGTGAATATTGTAAGTATTTATCCATCTGCCAATTTGATGTCAGTCAAAAAGACAATGAATATGAAAAATTAGAAAAGCTTAATAAAAAGGAAATATGGGCTAAATTAAATGAAGAAAAAGGGGGAAGCAATCATGTCGACTAAATGGACACCAGAGCAACAAGCCGCTATTGATGTAAGAGATAGGAATATCCTTGTTTCCGCCGCTGCAGGGTCGGGAAAGACCGCAGTATTAGTGCAAAGAATTATTGAACGCATATCTGACCTGGAAAACCCCGTCGATATTGATAGGCTTTTAATCGTAACCTTTACCAATGCTGCTGCCTTAGAAATGAAAGAGCGTATAGGGGATGGTATTTCCAAGAAATTAGAAGAAGATCCAGGAAGCATCCATCTTCAAAGGCAATTACATTTACTTCAAAGATCATCGATCTCAACCATCCATTCATTTTGTCTAAAGGTAATTAGGAACTACTTTCATCAAATAGACCTAGACCCAGCCTTTAGAATAGGAAATGACGCAGAGCTTAATTTGATCAAGGAGGAAACCTTAGAGGAAGTACTAGAAGAGTTGTTTGACTCAGAAAGGCAAGACTTTCTAGAGCTTGTTGAAAGTTACACGACGCCCAAGAGTACCAAGCAGTTAGAAGAGATGATCCTGCAAATGTATACTTTCTCCCAAAGTACAACATGGCCAGGCAGGTGGCTAGATAAGGCTGTAGACGAACTAGCCAAGGACTATAAGTCTATAGAAGAAACCAAGTGGGCAGGCATTATTCATGAGAACATTATGACCAAACTAGAAGGGGCAATAACAGCTGCGGAGAATGCCCTATCCCTATGCGGAGGGCCAAATGGACCAGGAAACTACCAGCCTATGCTCCAAAATGACCTAGACCAATTAAGGGAAGTGGCTACTGGGCCTACTTTAGGCCTCCTAGAACTAATTGGCCAAGTCACTGCTATTAAATTCCAAAGGCTCTCAGGAAAAAAGGATGAGAGTGACCCAGACCTTAAAGAGGAAGTCAAAGATATCAGAAATAACAGGGTCAAAAAAATAGTAGAAAGTATCAAAAAGGACTTTGAGCTTCGGTCAGAAGTGGATGTATTACAAGACATCCACCATAGTGCTAGGGTCATGAAGATGCTTGTGGAAGTCGTCCAGCTGTTTAGCCACAAGTACCAGGAAGCTAAAGGGCTAAAATCTATCGTAGACTATAATGACCTTGAACACTATTGCTTGGATATTTTACTAGATAGAGATAGTACAGAAGATAAGATTATGCCGTCAATTGTAGCCAAGGAGCTCCAAGCATTTTATGATGAAATCTATATTGATGAGTATCAAGACAGTAATATTGTCCAAGAAAACATGCTAAAGGTCATTTCAAGAGATGATGGCAACCGTTTTATGGTAGGAGACATTAAGCAAAGTATTTACCGCTTTAGGCTTGCAAATCCTCTCTTATTTATTGAAAAACATGACCAGTACGAAAAATACCATAAGGGTGAGAATTTAGGTGGGCAGGTTTACATTGATCTGGCAAAAAACTTTAGGAGCCGGGGAAATGTCTTAGATGGGATTAATTTTATTTTTGACCAAGTTATGAGCAGGAAAGTTGGAGAAGTGGCATACGATGAAGATGCAGCCTTATACACAGGTGCTAGCTACCCAGAGCCAGAAGATGAGGATATAACAGTTGGGGGACCTATTGAACTTCATATTGTTTCAAATGCTAGTAATGAGGAAGAAGATGAAGCTGATGACCAGCTAAAAGAATTAAATAAAAGAGAACTTGAAACAAAGCTTGTGGCCAATATGATAAAAGAAATCTTGGATGGCAAGAAATCCCCAAGCCACGTCTATGACCGTAAAAAAGATCGCTACAGGCCCATAGAACCTAAGGATATTGTGATTCTTCTTAGGACCACTGTAAACACAGCCCAAAACTATGTAGAAGCCCTTTTAGATTTAGGGGTAGGTGCCTTTGCAGACGTTGCAACAGGTTATTTTGAGACCATAGAGATTCAAACGATTCTTGCCCTTTTAGGTATTATTGATAATCCAATCCAAGATATTCCCTTACTAACAGTCTTAAGGTCCCCCATTGTAGGCCTCTCCTTAGATGAGCTAGGGATTATTAGGAAGTCTCAGAAAGAGGGGACGTATTATGAAGCCCTTCAAGGCTACATAGCCCAAGCTGAGGTGTTAGAGGGTGAGAGTGATAAGTTATTAGACAAACTAAAGGTTTTTATGAGTCATTTAGAAGGCTATAGAAAGTGGGCAATAGACTTTCCCATGGATGAATTGATTTCTAAGCTATTTATAGATACAGGGTATTATCAGTATGTGGGCATGCTAGCAACAGGCCTTCAAAAACAAGCTAACTTAAGAATTTTAAAGAAACATGCAGCTGAATTTGAAGCCAGTAGCTTTACAGGATTGTTTAACTTTATGAACTATATAGACCGGGTGCAAAAAACATCAGGGGACTTTGCAGAAGCAAAAACAGTTGGGGAAAATGAAAACCTCGTTAGAATTATGA
>CAZLPH010000207.1:0-3980 GCA_964561345.1 uncultured Candidatus Epulonipiscium sp. | reverse complement strand
CCAAAACGCCTTGCCAAGGCGAGGGTCGCGAGTTCGAATCTCGTCTCGTGCTTAAAAAGAAAAAGGTTCATCCGATAGGATGGACTTTTTTCTTTTTCAAATATTAGATCAGATTCGTACTCTCACAGAGTGAACCTTGGAAGAACAAGAATGGAGGCTCTCACGCCGAGATTCTTGTTCTTCCCGTGACTTTGCGAAATGTACTTTATTGAGCAAAGACACTGCGAGGACGTCGCGAGTTCGAATCTCGTCTCGCGCTTTTTTGAAAATGGCAGGATATGTGCAACTTCTTACGGCGTAAATTTGCTTGTTGATGCAGAATCAATAAATCTATCGAGGACATAAACTGCTTAGGTGTTGGTTCTGAAAAGTGTATTAATAAATACTGTAATATAACGGGAGATGCAGCGAATGATAAAAACAAATAATGGAAGTACGTGGATTGAGGATGTACTTGAGCATTATAGTAAATCACTTATCAATTTTTCCGAGCTGGAAGGTGGGTGGTCTGCTAAAGCATTTAAAGTGGTAACCAATAATGGAATATTCTTTCTTAAAGTATACGATAAGGAGAAAGCTTCTACCCAGATATGGACAGCTGCAATCGATACCTATATACCTATCGTCGTATGGCTTAATAATAACACAAAACTTAAAAATCGAATTATTTGTCCCATTCTCACAAATAGTGGTGAATATAAGTATGAGGATGAGAAATTTATTTGCCTGCTTTTCCCATACATTGAAGGATATACTTTGGGTAAAAAACCAATGTCAAGCCAGCAGATAAAAGAAATTGCTGAAATCCTAGCAGAGCTGCACAAATATGGTGCTGAAATTCCCATTGCTACAAGCTCAATTACAGAGGATTTTGCTGTTCCGTATTGCAAAGAATTGAAAGAAATCCTCTCATCGGTGAGTCAATCACAATCGAATGAAACGGAAACTATCTTAAGACAATTTGAAGGAACACTTATCATAAATATTGACAAAGCAGAAAAGCTTTCAGAGCAACTTTCTAAAGAAGCCTTGTCTTTTGTTTTGTGCCATACCGATGTTCACGGATGGAACTTAATGCAATCCGACAGGCTCATTTTGATTGATTGGGAAGGTATGAAACTGGCTCCACCCGAAGCTGACTTATTCGCTTTTAGTGGAAATCTATTTTGGCACAACTGTTCCGAGGAATTCATGAAAATATATCAAACAGTACATACGGATTTTAAAATTAACCCTGAAGTCCTAGAATTTTATCAAACCAGGCGTAGAATTGAGGATATATGTGCTTTCGCACAGGAGCTTTTATACGATAAAAATATTGTTGACGCAGAACGAAAAGAATCGTTATATCATTTACAACGTGAATGTGAAGAGCTTGCAAAATAATCTTAGTTTAGAGTAGCTATGTGAGATCAAAATATAGTATCATGATAATTGTTAATTGGTATTTATTACCTTTTACTTTTTTAATTAACTATGCTATAATCCTGTCTTTGACACCTGAAACGATAAAAAAGTCTCGCAAGCCTTGATTCCAATGGCTTGTGGGACTTTTATAAATTTTGTCATTGCGCGTTACACTATCTACTTTTTTGTCTCTGAACAAATATTTCTCATTTTTTTAATTGGTACGATTTGTTTTGAAGTACAGAAACCAAATGCTTCATGAAGTGCATCTGTCAGTTCTGTGCGAGTGTAGGTTGGCTGATAGCCTTTTCCTTCATATTTCATAAAGTTCATTTCCTGTAAGGTATCTAAAATTTGACTGCAGGTATATTGATTACCAAGTTTCTTTTCCAAGTACCGGTAAAGGATAAGTGCAATAAAACAGGTAATGAAATGTGCAACAATTCTATCCTTTCGTTTCAAATACACAGGTCTTGCTTGAAATTCAGACTTCATAATTCTAAAACATTCTTCGATTTCCCATCTGCGCTGATTTACTTTCACAATAGCTTCTGCCTTATCGTCAAGACTTGTACAGACAGCATAAAAGCCGTCGTACATTTCTTCTTTAACGATGGAATCTTCGTCGATATAGTAAACTGTTTTATCAGCAACCTCACCATCTTTTGTTGCATGGTCGGCCTTTATAAAACGCTTAGGATCATTCGGCCTTTTCTTTTCCACTACTTTTGCACCATTTTCGACGGCTTTCAATGCTCGTTCAACCTGTCGATTTCTTATGGAGCGGAGGTAATTACGGTACTTAATGGAGTAGGTGACAATGAGCTGCTGTTCAAGTTCTACCTTTTTCTTCACACCATCTATGGTAATGTCAACTTTTTCTTTTATCCAGCGGCTCTTATAATAAGTTTTTTCTAAATCTTTTTCCTCATCAAGACTCTCAAGATTATACTTTCTAGATATACTATCGCCGTGGCAGTACCAACCTTCAGGAGAAAGAGCCCAGTCTTTGTAGGTTTTCTTCAACTTTTTCACTGATTGGGTAGTGATGAAATCACGTGTTCCTTCTTCCTTTGAATAATTATTGAATATTCTGTTGCTATTAGAGGAGAGCCCTGCATCTGTACAAACAATAAACTGTGACATATCAAATTTTTCCAGCAGTGTTTTTTCAAGGGGAATCAAAGACTGTTGCTCATTTTCGTTGCCAGGATTGATACAGAAGGCAAGCGGAATGCCGTCTCTGTCCATGAAGAGCCCCATTTCAACAATAGGAAGCGAACGGTTTTCTTTGCTGACTCCATACTGTTTATCATCTTCAGCTTCTTCAATCTCAAAATAAAAGTTGGTGCAGTCATAATAAATAACTTCTGTCCGACGTTTTGCTATCTGCATGCTGTTTTTAAACAGACGACTCTGAATGTATTCAGATTCTTCTGCCAGAACAGATAAAGCTCGGTAAATCTGATGCAGTTCAAAATCTGGTTGCTCAATAAAACACTGGGAATCCTTATAAGCACTGAGTTTAGACGAAGGGTAAAGGATTCGTGTATAAAGAAGTCTAGAAAGAATAGAGTTGAGATTGTAGTCAAAATCATGTCTTGTACGAATAGCGGTACATATTTTATCAAGCCCAAGTTCATAGTAAATATCCTGCAGGAATAAATAGCCACCATTGAAACAGCGTTGATCGTTCATAGTGAGATCAGCGCCAGCATTCAGTTCAATGGAAAAAGAAGGTGTTTCCTCTTTTTCGACTTCATTCATTTTTCTGACTTCTTCATTTGCCCATGCTTTCGCATCTGTAACACCATAGGTTTTACAGATATGTTTGTCGGAACCAAAGTTTTTTACAATAAGTGTTTTGTTTTTACCGTCTACTCTAATAGTTTTTATTGCTCGATAAGTAGTAGAATATTTTCCTGTAGTCCATCCTAATCTCATATAATCACCTCATTACTATTATAGCGTATTATAGTGGAACGTGCAATAGATAAATGCGAAATTGACAAAAAAATAAAGCCATTATTGGCTTTGTGGGATATAATTGGTAAAGTAGGTGTCAAACTCCCGCGTTGCCCCACTCCTCCGCCTCGTTATATAACATAGGTAGATCCATTCATTCACAACCTTTGCCGAGGGTAATAAACCTCATCTGTTTTTTAATCTAATTTGGTCTAACGAGGATAGTATAACATACAAATATGAACAAACCTTGAATATTCAAAATTTTAATCAAATATTAATAGAATTTAACTTTTCAAATAATAGTTAAATTTTTGGTCAATTTTTTGTGAAAAAATTATTAATATGTGTTGACATTAATAATTCTTATGGATATAATGTTGGAAGACTATTACAGAAAGAGAGGTAAAACCTATGAAGTTAAGAATCGGTAATTTTAATAATAATGCAATAGCTATGTCTTTATATGGGAATACCTCATGGATCTGTAAGAATCATGCTCGTATCTAAGTTGACCTACCCTTTCCTGCTGCCTTCGGGATAGGATCAACGATAATACCGGATTTTTGCTTATTTGCCGTGGTATTTCTACCACGGCTTTATTTTAT
>CAZLPH010000206.1:0-3998 GCA_964561345.1 uncultured Candidatus Epulonipiscium sp. | reverse complement strand
CAGGAAAGAGCCTATGGACCAGATTTTGCACCAGGGCTTCACTCAGCATTTCATTTCCCAGGAAGATATAAAGTTGTTCAGGTATTAGCAGGTCAAGAACACACAGACCAAGGCAGGGATAATCAACCAGCAAAAGCGTTAAATGAGGTATATGATAGCCAGAAGCTTTATGCAAATCATGCTATTCCAAACCTTATGCTTGGAAATCATGACCTTGTAAGATTTGGGGACTTAATCCAGAGAGCCAAGCACTTAGGATACGGTAAAGAAAACCCAGACTACTGGAAGAGACATAAATCAGCACTTAGCTTTTTAGCAAGTTATACGGGGCCAATTACTTTATTCTACGGAGAAGAAATTGGAATGGAAGTTGAGGGATATGTTAATAGTGGGGATACAATTGAAGGTCATGTGGTGGCAGATGATAATATATCACGTATGCCAGGACGTCTTCCAACTGATGGAGATGGATTTACAACGGATGAGCAAGATCTACACGATTACACCCAAAAGCTCATGAAACTTCGTAATGAAAATTCAGCATTATGGAACGGATCCCGTACACACTTATTATCAACAGATACAAAATATGCAGATTTAAAACAAGATGGCAATAATGCAGTTGTATATTTGCTTAATACAGGAACTCAAAAAGATAATTTCCAATTGGCTAAAAACCAAGTTGGAGCAGGAATGCTAGTAGATGGTATAACAGGGGAAAAGATTCAAGCAGTAGGGGATGAATACACTGTATCAGTAGAAGGACTTTCAGCTAGATTTCTCATTGTTACTGAAGAATCAAGTGATACAGATGAAGATAAAGATTCAGATAGTGACAAAGAAATAGATAAAGACAAAGACAAAGATACAGAGACAGATTCAGGCAACGACCAAGGCAGTAATCAAGGAACATCTAAACCAGCAGAAATTAAAAAGGATATTACGAGTGCCTTAGATAAGTTAAGTGAAAAAGGGTCAGATGTAGCTGTTAATGTAGCAAAAGTTGTAAAAGAGATTGAAAAATTAGATCCAGCCGAGGCAAAGGCCCAAGCAGGTAATATTATTACTCAGATGGCAGATATTATAGCAAAAGAACAAGGGACTGCGTCTATTAAGAGTTTACAAGATGCTATGCCTACCCTAACACAATCACTAATTTCTAGAGTAACGACTCAAAAAACAGTGATTAAAAATGGAAAGGTTATTCTTTCGGATTCAAAGGTTAAAGAACAACTTAAGGATGCTGAAGCAATTATTAAGCAACTTAATCAAGCGATTGAAAAAAGTAAAATACAGCTGACAAAATCTCCGGAAATAACATTAGAATTTGAAATAGATCAACAAGACAAAAATGTGGCTATCTCTATTCCAGAAAGTCTTTGGAAAGCCATCGACCGAGGAGCTAATATTTCTCTTAAGGCCAAAGGTGTAGAGCTAGTTTTAGAACATGATACCTTTAACAATCAAGAATATACAATTAATATCAAGCAAGAAAATAACATCATAGATCTAACAACAGATGCTACTTTCAAGAAACCATTAAGGGTAACATTTGATGTAGACCCATCAGTTAAGGATTATCCAGTAATTTATCAAATTATTGGAGAGAATCAAGTGCTTGTAGGTGGCTTATACGATGCTAAAGCAGGAACAATCAAAGCAGCATTATCACATTTTAGCTTATATACCGTAAAAGAATCATCACCTAAGGCATTTGATGATATTGATCATGTAACATGGCAAAGAAAAGCCATCAATCAATTATCAGCAAGTGGATATATTGTGGGAATGAGTGAAACTATATTTGCACCTGATGCAAATATTACAAGAGCAGAATTTACTGCCATGCTCACAAGAGTACTTCCAACACTGGCGGAAGTTAACCCAGTCCACTTTAGTGATGTTAAAGAAGGAACTTGGTACTATAAGAGTGTAGCAACGGCTATTCATGAAGGCTGGTTAGTTGGACGAGATGAGAATACATTTGATCCAACTGCCCCTGTAACAAGACAAGAAGTAGCTGCAGTGTTATCTAGGATATTAGTCCAAGAAGGATATTTACAAACGACCCATAGTCCAGAAGGATTAAACAGTTCGCCATGGGCTAAGGATGCCATAAGCTTGTATTTAAGAGAAGTAGAGACTCAGGAAATTCTAGGATTAGATATGAGTATTGATGCAACACGAGCAGAAGTAACGGTTATGATATTTGAACTATTAAAATATCTATAATCTTTACAATATAGTACTAATAAAATTCAACAAAAAAATGAGGAGGATTTAGATGAAGAAAGTATTTAGTATGTTATTAGTTGGGGTAATAGGTTTATCTGGGGTAGCTTGTACAGGTAAGAAAGTGCCAGAGGTAAAGGATGTCGCAACAGATTCTGTAAAAGTAGAAGAAAAACAAGAAGAAGAAGAAGTTTGGGAAGAAGATGGACTCGTACCTGAAGAAGGAGCTAAAATTCTTTTATGGGAAAGTGAAGGACCAGAGCAACAGTGGATTGAACATGTTGCTGCAGAATTTAAGGAAAAATACGGGGTAGAAGTTGTTTATGAAGCAGTAGGCGCTGTTGAAGCGGAAGAAAGACTAACACAAGATGGCCCAGCTGGCATAGGAGCAGATATCTTTGCAGCACCTCATGACCATTTAGGATCAATGGTAGCTGCAGGTCTTGTACAAGAAAATACAAATACAGCTGACCGTGTTAAGGATGAATTTATGGAAGCAGCTTATCAAGGGGTAAGTTACCAAGGAACAGTATATGGTTACCCAACAGCTATAGAAACATATGCATTATTCTATAACAAAGATATATTCCCACAAGCACCTGAATCATATGAAGAAATTGTAGCAAAAGCAGGAGAATTCAATGATCCTAATGCTAACAAATACGCATTTATGTGGGATATTGCTAACGCATATTACACACATAGCTTTATAGCAAATGGTGGTGGCTATGTATTTGGCCAGGCTGGAACAGATAAAGATGATGTAGGCCTTGACTCTCCAGGGGCAATTGCAGGTGCAACAGATATGCTTAAACTAAAAGAAATCTTACCTGTCAACTCTGCAGACTCAGAGACACAAATTATTGAAGGTTTGTTTGACGAAGGTAATGTAGGTGCAATCATTGATGGACCTTGGGCAGTAGCAGGTAGAAAAGAGTCAGGTATAGACTTTGGTGTGGCGCCACTTCCGACAATGGCCAATGGTGAGAAGCAGTCAAGTTTTTCAGGGACACGTGCCCTTTGGATAAGTGCTTTCACAAAATATCCAAATGCATCTAAATTATTCCTAGAATTTGCAACATCTAACGAAATGTTATTAAAAAGATTTGAAATAACCAATCAACTACCACCAGTAAAAGAATTAGCTGAAGTAGAAGCTATTAGTGGTAACGAATTTATTGCACCATTCTTAGAGCAATCGAAAGAAGCAGTACCAATGCCATCTATCTCACAAACACAATACATGTGGGAACCATATGGAGCGGCAATTGGTTCAATGTGGAATGATGACGTAGCACCAGAAGAAGCCCTAAAAATAGCTGCGGATACAATACGTTCTGCTGTTGAATCAGAAATAGAATAATAGGAATAAGCTTATATATAAAATCCAGTTATGTGTGACAATAGTATATAACTGGATTTTTAAATTAGATAAGAGGTGGAAGGATGAAAAAATCAGTTAAAGCCCCCATTTTTTCAGCCCTATTTATGGGAGCGGGACAACTATATAATAAGGAATATTTTAAAGCAGTGTTTTACGCAGCAATAGAAATAATTGGCCTTGTTTTTCTAATACCATATATAATAGGGAGTATATATGGCTTAATTACCTTAGGCGAGACACCTATGCATTTTGTTGAGGGGATTGCTCAAGGGGATCACTCAATATTCTTGTTAGTAGATGGGCTTATTGCTGTTTTATTATTAATGGTATTTATCCTCCTTTATATAATGAATATAATGGATGCAAGAAATACTGCAAAACG
>CAZLPH010000205.1:0-3999 GCA_964561345.1 uncultured Candidatus Epulonipiscium sp. | reverse complement strand
AAGTTCCAATTGAAGCTGAACCTAATATGGGATATTAGGATACTAATAGGAGGAAATAATAAGATGAGTAAAATAACGTATGAAGACGCAGGCGTAGATGTTCATAGA
Source organism: uncultured Candidatus Epulonipiscium sp. (assembly GCA_964561345.1). Taxonomy (GTDB): domain Bacteria; phylum Bacillota; class Clostridia; order Lachnospirales; family Cellulosilyticaceae; genus JAAYSX01. The sequence goes on along the minus strand of CAZLPH010000205.1, from coordinate 3,891 downwards.
GGCTATCAGGCAGTAGAGAAAATCAAAAGTCATGTCAAAAGAACCCAAAGCAAGGACGTTTTAACAGACATTGGCGGCTTTGCAGGCTTATTTTCACTAGACTTAGATGGCATTAAAAACCCAGTATTAGTATCAGGAACAGACGGGGTAGGAACCAAACTCAAGCTTGCATTTGAACTAGACAAACACGACACAATTGGGATAGATTGTGTGGCCATGTGTGTTAACGATATTATCTGCCAAGGGGCCAAGCCACTGTTTTTCTTAGACTATGTTGCAACAGGTAAAATAGAGCCAGCCCATGTTGAGCAAATTGTAAAAGGCATTGCAGATGGCTGTGTTGAATCACAGTGCTCCCTAATTGGGGGAGAAACAGCAGAAATGCCTGGCTTCTATAAAGACGGCGAGTATGACCTTGCAGGCTTTGCAGTAGGGGTTGTGGATAGGGAAAAGATTATTACAGGGGCAACAGCTGAAGTGGGAGACTATATTATCGGCCTACCATCCTCTGGTGTTCATAGTAATGGTTACTCCCTTATTCGTAAACTTATTGATGCAGACAAACTAGACCTTAACAAATACGATGAAGCTTTAGGTGAAACATACGGGGAAGCCCTTATGAAGCCAACCAAGCTTTATGTTAACGCTGTTAAGACGGCTACTGAAGCCGTTACAGTTAAAGGGATTGCCCACATTACAGGTGGCGGCTTTATTGAAAATATCCCAAGAATGTTGCCAAAAGGCCTAGCAGCTGATATTGATATTACAACCATTGAGAAACCACCAATCTACAGCTGGATTGAAAAAGTTTCAAATCTTGATAAAGATGAGCTCTACAACACCTTTAACATGGGCATTGGCATGATCATGGTTGTTAGCCAAGCAGAAGCAGACAGAGCTATTTTGACCCTTCTAAATGCTGGGGAAGAAGCGGTTATTATAGGAGAAGTTGTTGAAAGTGACAAAGGAATCATTCTATGAAACCACTAAGACTTGCAGTTTTAGCATCAGGAGGCGGCAGCAACCTCCAAGCCATTATAGACGCAATTGAAAATAGGGTGCTAAAGAGTAAAATAGTTTGTGTTATATCCAATAAAGTAGATGCCTACGCCCTAGCAAGGGCGAGGGCTCACAATATAGAAGCCATCTATATTAACCCTAAATCTGGGGCCCCAGAAGCAACCAGTGGCTTGACCTATGACGAGAAACTACTGGCAACCCTAAAAGAAAAAGAAGTAGACCTAGTGGTCTTAGCAGGCTACCTAAAAATAATCGGACCTGAAGTAATTGATGCATATCCAGAAAAGATGATCAATATCCACCCTTCCTTACTGCCAAAATACGGTGGCCATGGCTACTACGGCTTAAATGTCCACAAAGCAGTTGTTGAATCGGGGGATAAAGAGTCTGGTGCCACAGTCCATTATGTGGATAAGGGCATTGATACAGGGGATATTATTCTTCAAAAAAGCATTCCAGTAGAAGACGGGGACAGTCCCCAAACACTTCAAAAACGAGTCCTAGAAGAAGTAGAACATAAAATTTTTGTCCAGGCGATTTCAATGCTAGAACAAAAACAATCATAAAATAAAACACGAGGTGACAAAGTGAAAATATTACTAATTGGAAACGGCGGACGTGAACACGCACTTGCCCAGACTATATTACGCTTTCATCCAGATGCAGCTATATTTGTAGCACCGGGCAACGCCGGGACTGCTACAATCGCAACAAACATAGACTACGGCGTAGAAGAAATTGAAGACCTAGCCAATTGGGCGGTTAGCAATAAGATTGATCTAACAATACCAGGGCCAGAAGCGCCACTTGTTATTGGGGTCGTAGATGAATTTAACAAAAGAGGACTTAGGGTTTTTGGACCAGATAAGGAATGCTCCCAGTTTGAAGGAAGCAAGCGCTTTACCAAGGAATTCCTAGTAAAATACAAGATTCCAACAGCCAAATATGCCCACTTTACAGGGGCAGCACCAGCAGTGGAAACCGTTGATGAGTTTGACTTGCCAATCGTTGTTAAGGCAGATGGCCTAGCAGCAGGTAAGGGTGTTTTGATTTGTGAATCAAGAGAAGACGCTAAGGCCGAAATCAAAGAAATATTTGACGGAAAATTTGGCTCAGCAGGTGACGAGATTGTTCTAGAAGAATTCCTAACAGGAACCGAAGCATCCCTTCTTTGCTGGGTAGATGGCAATGTTATTGTGCCACTAGAAACAGCTAGAGACTACAAAAGAGCCCTAGATAATGACGCGGGCCTAAACACTGGGGGAATGGGGGGTTTTTCACCAAACCCTGCCATTACACCAATTGTTCGTGAAAACGTTCAAAGCCAAGTACTAGATCCAATTATTAATGGCTTTAAATCAGAAAACTTAAATTTTAAAGGAATCTTATTTATCGGCCTTATGATCGAAAATGATATTCCAAGAGTTCTTGAGTTTAACGTCCGATTTGGAGACCCAGAAACTCAAAGTGTTCTGCCAAGACTTCGGACAGATATTATAGAGATTATGAACGCTTGTATTGACGGGACATTAGATGACCTAGAGATTAAGTGGGACAAAAGCCCAAGTGCTACCATTATCCTAGCAAGTAAGGGCTACCCAGACACATCCTCTAAAGGCGATATTATTACAGGCCTTGAGGATGTATCAAAAGATGTTACCATCTACCATGGTGGCACCCAAAATATCAATGGCCAAATTGCAACAGATGGGGGAAGGGTACTTGCCTTAACAGCTGTGAAAGATACCATTGAAGAGGCAAGAGCTTCTATTTATAGAGAAGTTAAGAAGATAAGCTTTGATGGTATGCAGTATAGAAATGATATTGCTAAAGATATATAAAAACCTAGAAAAATAGAAACCCCAAGGCATATGCCCTGGGGTTTCTATATGATTATTTTTGAAAAAAGCTATACATGCAGAGCATAGGCTTCCATATCCTTTTTAGATATTTCGTGATTAGGGCCCTTAGCCTTATTATTATATGTTAAATCCCAAGGACCATCTTTTATGTGACCTTCCTTATAAATAGCGGTAGCTGTTAATTTTGAGTTTTCGTCTGAAACATTACTAATTAGGTTTTTAATCTCGTTACCTTCTGGTAATTGTAGGAACCTGGCGTGTAGTATCTTTTTTTGATAATCATCTAGCGTACTAATATCTGTACTTTTGTAAGATTTCAAATCCTGATATAAATCAGGAATAACAGGTCCGTGTTGCCAGGCCTCGAAACTTTCTTCCAATAGATTTTTCTTAGATTGCTTTAGGTATTGGATACAGGCAGAGAAGGTTACTTTTTGAATACACAAAGGTGTAAAAGCATTTTTGGATAGGATTACCTTTGCAACATCCATATACTGTGTTTTAATATCCGACTTCACAGCAGCTGAAAATTTATCATAGTCAGTATAATACTGTATATCTTCAAAAAATGGATCTTTCTCAGAGACAGATTCTATTGAATCGTTTTGAGTTTGTATAACATGAAATCCAAATCTCAAATGCTGAAAATTATCGGCTAAATCTTTGTTAATATCCTTAAGGATGGAACTATCTTCAAACACAGTATGAAAAGCTAATCGTTTATTATCAATATAACTCATATGGATTATTATTGCATGTCTATACATACTCTCACCTCTTTCTAAAATTTATTATAGTTATTAGGATCTGATAGATATCCTTGTTTATATTGGGTGTGGGATAATAAATTATCCTTTTCTAAATTAGAATCCCATATTTGAAGTTCTATAGGAAAAGCCCTATTATTTGTCCCCATAAAGTATATATGGTAACCTTCATAATTTGTGTTTTGTCTATAATAACTTCTAATTCTAAGTTTTTGTTGCTTTAGTGTATCGATATAAGTATT
>CAZLPH010000204.1:0-4034 GCA_964561345.1 uncultured Candidatus Epulonipiscium sp. | reverse complement strand
TTGGTGAGCTTGCTGATGGCATTAACATTAACCTAGATAAAGTAACACTTAAGTACCCAGGCCTTGATGGTACTGAGATTGCAATATCAGAATCCCAAGAGCGTATGGCCATCGTTGTGGAAGCCAAAGACGAAGCCTTAGTTCGTGAGCTTTGCCACACTGAGAACGTGCCAGTTGAAGTGGTTGCAAAAATCACAGAAGAGCCATCTCTAGTTATGACATGGAGAGGCAAGGAAATCGTTAATATTTCCAGACACTTTTTAGATAGTGCTGGTGTGGAAGCAAAAAGAGATGTCTTTATTGCGGCGCCTCAGCTTAAGAAAACTGAAAAAGAATTAAACAAAAGAAATATCCTTGAAACCATTGCAAGCCTTGACCTTGGCCTTCAAAAAGGACTGGCTGGCCAGTTTGATAGTACAATCGGCGCGGCAACTGTTCTTATGCCATACGGCGGATCTAAGCAGTTAACCAAAGAACAAGGAATGGTTGCAAAATTGCCACTTGTTCAAGGGGAAACAGACGCAGCAACTTATATGACCCACGGCTATGACCCAGACGTATCATCCGCTTCACCCTTCCACGGCGCCTTATATGCAGTGGTTGAGAGTGTTGCTAAACTCGTCGCTCTTGGGGCAGACTACAAAGAGTCTTTTTTATCATTCCAAGAGTACTTTGAAAGACTAGACCAAGACAAAACAAAATGGGGTAAACCAGCAGCGGCTCTTTTAGGTGCTTTAACAGCAAAGCAAAACCTAGGCCTTAGTGCAATTGGTGGTAAAGACAGTATGAGCGGGACTTTTAACGATATTAGCGTGCCACCAACACTTGTTTCATTTACCTGTATGGTAGGATCTGCAAAGCAGTGTGTTAGCGCTAGCTTTAAAGGCCAAAACCATGCCCTAGTCTACTTGCCAATTGAAAGAGACCATAATAATATACCAAACTTTGATCAGATGAAAGACAGCTACCAAGTTGTTATAGACAATGCGAAAAAAGGAAAAATCTTCTCAGCCCAAGCCATTGGTAAAGGTGGCCTAGTAGCAGCAATTGCCAATATGAGTGTGGGTAACGAAATAGGATGTGAGGTATTTGACCCAGAAGTATTAGATCTGCCAAATGCATTTGAAGCATCTTACGGGGATATGATCCTAGAAATAAGCTTTGACGACATTGAAGACTTTATGGATGCAGGCCTTGTTCACATTGGTGAAACAAACGCCCAGAACTTTGTCTCATTTAGCGATCAAAATATCTTTATTGAAGAAATGATCGTTTCAAGCAAACTACCATTAGCAGATATATTTAAGCTTGAAGAAGACCTTGAAGGGGAAGAAGTTTGTGATGTTGTTCCTAACCCTAATACCTTTAAGGCAAGCAAAAAAGTAGCAAAACCAAAAGTGCTTATTCCAGTATTTTCAGGAACAAACGGAGAATACGATATGGCAAGAGCTTTTGAAGCGGCAGGTGCCCAGGTGGAGCAAGTATTGTTCCATAACCAAACACCAGAAGAAATCAAAGAATCAATAGCTGTTTTAGTAGAAAAAATTGGCCAGAGCCAAATTGTTGCCCTTTCAGGGGGAAGCTACAGAGCCATGGCGGTGGTCCTTCAAAACAAAGAAATCAAGGCAGCTCTTCATAGGCACACCAATGAAAATGACGGCTTAATTATCGGTATAGGGGCAGGATTCCAGGCCCTTGTTAAATCAGAAATCTTACCATACGGCGCCTTTGCAAACAATGCTATTGGCAGGTATGTATCAGATATAGTGGCAACAAAGATTACAGCTAACAAGTCACCATGGCTTGCAAACCTAGGAGTAGACCAGCAAATCCTATTACCAGTATCAGGTCATGAGCTAGAGTTTGTGGCAAGTGAAGACCAGTTCAAGGAATTAGTAGAAAATGGTCAAATCTTTAGCCAGTACACCAATAAACCAGCAGATCAACCAGCATCAGTAGAGGGTATTATGTCTAAAGATGGCCGTATTATAGGTAAAATGGGACACAGTGAAAGAACTGGCCATAACATTCATAAGAATATTCCAGGAAACAAAGAAGATGGTATCTTTAAAGCAGCAGTAGCTTACTACAAATAGGAGGAAAAACCATGAAAGTAGCATTTGTTATGGGAAGCGACTCAGATCTTCCTGTTGTAGAACCAGCAATCGAGATTGTTAAACAGTTTGGGGTAGAGACAGAAGTACGTGTTATATCAGCCCATAGAACACCTTATGTAGCAGAAAAATTCGCAAAAGAAGCAAGAGACAACGGAATTGACGTTATTATAGCAGCTGCCGGCAAGGCAGCCCACCTTGGTGGGGTACTTGCAGCCTTTACAACCATTCCAGTTATTGGTCTTCCTATTTTATCATCAACATTAGATGGCATGGATTCACTCTTATCAATTGTTCAAATGCCACCAGGCATTCCAGTTGCAACAGTGGGAATTAATGGGGGGGTTAATGCAGGCCTGTTAGCTGTTCAAATCCTATCGGTGAAATACGAAGAATTACAAAAAGCAATGACAGAGTACAGGTCACGCATGGCCCAAATCGTTAAGGAAAAAGACGCAGCAGTTTGGGCTAAATATCAGTAAACAATATGAGTATAAGGAGCAAAATTTTGCAAATACAAGATAACAAGCTAAATGAAGAGTGCGGCGTTATTGGTGTTATTAGTCAAAAAGACGCAACGCGCAGTGTTTACTACGGATTATATGCCCTACAACACAGGGGCCAGGAAAACGCAGGAATTGCTGCAAACAATGATGGTAACATAGAGTGTATTAAGGGAACAGGCCTTGTGGCAGATGTTTTTAAAGAAGAACACATTAAGCAATTAGAAGCTAAAATTGCCATCGGTCATGTGCGCTACGCCAAATCAGGCGAAGACAAGCCCTATAACGCCCAGCCCCTATTTGCTAAATTTAAACACGGACACATGGCTCTTGCCCATAACGGAAGCCTTGTAAACAGTGAGAGTGTCAAAGAAATGCTAGAAGATTCAGGGGTTATTTTTCAAACAACCATTGACACAGAATCAATTCTTAACCTGTTAGCTAGAAATTACAAAAGAGGCCTTGAAGCAGCCATTAAAAATACAATGAGCCTTATTAAAGGTGCCTACGCCATTGTTTTAACCACAGAAGATAAGCTAATCGGAATTCGTGATCCCCACGGACTCCGCCCTTTATGTCTGGGTAAAACAAAAGACGGCTACGCCCTAGCTTCAGAAAGCTGCGCCTTAGACACCATTGGGGCAGAATTTCTAAGAGACATTGAGCCAGGGGAAATTATTATTATTGACCAAGAAGGTATGAGAAGCATTCCCTCCACAAGCTGGTGCCCAAAGAGCCTTTGCATTTTTGAGCTGGTTTATTTTGCAAGACCAGATAGTAAGCTAGACGATGTTGGGGTTTATAAATTCCGTAAAGAAGCTGGGAAAGAACTGGCTAGAATGGGTAAAATAGACGCAGACGTTGTGATACCCGTACCAGACTCAGGCATACCAAGTGCTGTTGGGTTTTCTGAAGAATCAGGGATTCCCTACGCAGAAGGACTCATTAAAAACCGTTATATTGGCAGGACCTTTATCCAGCCAACCCAAGATATGAGAGAAAGTGCTGTTAGAATTAAACTCAACGTCTTGCGTGAGAATATAGAAGGCAAGCGGGTTGTTATTGTGGATGACTCCATTGTTCGGGGAACCACAATGACCCACCTAGTTGAGCAAATCCGTAAGGTTGGGGGCAAAGAAGTTCACGTATGTGTTGCCTCGCCGCCCGTAGCAAATCCGTGCTACTTTGGCATTGATACCCCTTACAGAGAAGACCTAATTGGGGCCAACCTAAGCAACGAAGAAATCTGTAAACTCATTGGGGCTGACTCCTTAAGATACCTTCCAGTTGAAGGCATGGAGCGGGCAACAGGCCAAACAGGTGGATTTTGCAAGGCATGTTTTAACGGGGAATACCCAATGGAAGTTCCAATTGAAGCTGAACCTAATATGGGATATTAGGATACTAATAGGAGGAA
>CAZLPH010000203.1:2435-4049 GCA_964561345.1 uncultured Candidatus Epulonipiscium sp. | reverse complement strand
ACCATTCGTGATATCTTTAAAAGAGGAACCGTATTCTTTGCAACCCTAGCAGGCGCCACAGATGTATTTGTACAAGCAGACAAAACAAATGTTGCAGATGACGCCATATCAGCCGTTATTCCAGGGGCTAATATTTATATTCCACTAGCTGAGCTAATCGATATTGAAAAAGAAATTCAGCGCCTAGAAAAAGAACGGAAAAAACTAGAAGGGGAAGTCATGCGAGTGGACAAAAAACTTTCAAACCAAGGATTTGTATCCAAAGCCCCAGCCAAAGTAATTGACGAAGAAAAGGCAAAACGAGAAAAATACCAAACAATGCTAACACAGATTGAAGAGCGAATAGATAGTCTCCAAAAATAAAAAGAAAGGATGCCACTTCTGGCATCCTTCTTTTTATAGCTATGTGTCTGTTACACCTTTCTAAGGCTTTTACAAGCAAAGTTGTATGCCTTAGAAAGGTGCAACAGACACTTTTATTCTTGTACGTGGGTTAAACCTTCATTCATAATACCAGAAATATGGCCATCGGAAAGAGAATAATACACAGATTTTCCTGACTTTCTAAATTTTACAAGATTAGCCTCTTTCAGTAATCGAAGCTGGTGAGAAACTGCTGATTGTGACATATCCAAAGCATAGGAAATATCACAGACACACATCTCAGAAATAAGCAGGGCCTGAAGAATTCTAACACGGGTTGGATGTCCGAATATTTTAAAGAATCCGGCCAAGTCCTGTATAATCTCATCATCTAGCATATTTTCTAAAACCTTATGAATCACATCATGGTGTATAATAGTACTCGTACATGTTTCCGCCGACAAATTTTTTTTCATAAGCACACCCTTTACCTATATAATCTAATTAATTCAAATGATAACACTTATGCCCTATCATATCAAGTAATTACCTCTTTACGAAAGACGGCAAAGAGTGTAATCTAGTGTAAAGGCATATTCATATAAGGAGTAACATAACAATGAAAAAGCAAGTGATTGAATTTATAGAAGCAATACAAACCCCGGCTAAGAGCCTAGGCCTTGGGAGAATGGAAAATCTCATGAATAGACTTGGCAACCCCCAAGACCAGCTTAAAATAGTCCATGTGGCAGGGACCAACGGCAAAGGATCTGTATGCGCCATGTTAGGTTCTGTCCTTATGGAGGCTGGCCACACTGTGGGGCTATTTACATCACCTCATTTAATAACATATGAGGAACGCCTACAAATAAATCGTATGCCTATAAGCACAGATGACTTTGAAGAGATAGCCCTCAAGGTGCAAAAAATATGCAGCCAAATAGAAGAAGAAGGCCAGGAAGCCCCCCGGTTTTTTGATGTTATGACAGCAATGGCCTTTGTCTATTTTGCAAAAAAAGAAGTGGACCTGGTTATTTTAGAAACAGGTATTGGTGGCCGCTATGATGCGACAAATATTATAAAAAAGCCAGTTCTTTCAGTCATAACATCCATTGGAAAAGACCATATGGAATTTTTGGGAAACACAATAGAGTCAATTTCCCGGGAAAAGGGTGGAATAATAAAAGAAAATTGCCCTACTGTGTTGTATCATTCAGATAAATCAGTGTATAATATTATTAAGGCTATTTG
>CAZLPH010000203.1:0-2335 GCA_964561345.1 uncultured Candidatus Epulonipiscium sp. | reverse complement strand
GTCATACAAAAAGAGCCAACCATTATCATTGACGGTGCTCATAACGAAGAGAGTGCCAAAGCTTTTATAGGGTCCCTAAAGGGCCTAACAGGGCATGCTAAATTAACCATGCTAATAGGCGTTGTAACAGGCAAGGATTACAAGACTATTCTAGAAATACTAGTGCCATTTGCAAGCACAGTCATTGTGACCCAGACATCTCATAGCAGGGCTTTGCCGGCCAAGACCTTGTACGACGAAATCAGTAAAATGACAAATTGTCCCGAATTAATCCTTGAAGAAAACCTTATAAAGGCCTATAAAACTGGCCAAGAATTACAAAAACAAGATATTTTATGCTGTGTAGGCTCCTTATATTTAGTGGGAGAGCTTAAGCAGTTTTTAACAAGGCAGGAGGAGAAAAATGTTGAATTTTGAAGAGGAAATAAAGAAGTTTAAACCTAGCTTAGGCTTAGACCATATAGGAAAAGACATGAAAAATGATAACATGAGTGACCTATTAGATGTTATTAAAAAACTAACTCAAATAGAAAAAGGCAAGACAAATAATAATAGTAAGGAGCAATAACCATGACATGTCCATCATGTGAAGAACTAACAAAAAACACAGCCAGCTGCAGCAATTGCGGTATGGATTTATTGCTATACAACAAAGTACATATGATGGCAGTTCGTTTATACAATGAAGGGTTACAACAAGCACAAGGGCGCTGTTTTGATGGCGCAATTAGTAGCCTGACAATGTGTATTCGTCTCCAAAAAGATCATATAAAGGCAAGAAACCTACTGGCTTTAGTCTACTGGGAAACAGGAGAGGTTGGCCAGGCCATTAAACACTGGCTAAAGAGTTTAGAATTTCAAGAAGAAGACAATATGGCCCAAGACTATTTAGAAACAGTCCAAAAAGATCCAGGAGAGCTGGCTAAAATTGGCGATAGTATCACTCTTTATAATAAATCATTACAGTACTTAGCCCAAGGAAGCGGCGATATTGCCATTATTAGCCTCAGAAAAGCAATTGCCCAGAACCCTAATTATGTTGAAGCTAAAACTGTCCTCAGTCTTTATTACATAAAAAAGAATGAAATAGATAAAGCCAGAGAATTATTACAAGAAGTCCAAGATATTACCCACGATAACCCAAAAGCCAATCTTTACTGGAACTATTTAAAACCAGAAGCAGAAGTCAAAAGGGAAGAACCAAGAAAAGCAGTGGTGCCCAAGGTAGAGCGAATTAAGCCCTTAGGCCCAGGAGTGGCAAGTACAATTATTCAGCCAAAACCTTTAAAAGGCAATATTGTTGCCTTTGTTATTGGAGCAATCTGCATGCTAGGGGTTTACGCTATTTTAATTACCCCGTCAAAAACAGCAGACCTTAAGGCCCAGGTTAAAGTCGCCCAAGACACAGGTGAGCTGCTTCAAGAAAAACTTGAAGGACTTATAGATGATAAAGAAGAAAGCATCCAGACCCTAACAAGTGAAAAACAAGCCCTTGAAAGAGCAAATGAAATCTTGAAACAAGAACAAATGGTCCAAGAGCAAGTGTTGGAATTTCAAGCAGCTGAGAGTTTATCAAAAGAGAAAGACTGGCTAGGGGCTGCAAATAAATTAAATGCTATTAACCAAGAGTACTTTTCACAAGAGCGTAAGGCTCAGTTTGATGCCTTAATAGAAGAGGTCTATCCCAAAGCAGCAGAGCAGCTATATAATGAAGGTTACAGAGAATACCAAAGTAAGAATTATGACAAGGCCATAGAGCTTTTGGAAAAATCATATATTTATGCCAAAGAAGAAAGGTTCTCAGATAATGCCCTGTATATAACAGGACGATCATTTGAAGCCAAAGAGAACATTGAGCAAGCAAATCAGTATTACCAGTCGACAATTGATAACTACCCAGGCACAGATGGGGCATCAAGTGCTAAAAGGCGACTAAAATAATAGATAATAAGATAAATAAAAAGTCAAAACCAGTCTAATTAATTAGACTGGTTTTTCTCTACCATGATTGACAATTAATGTAAGCTGCTATATGATAAGAGTATCGAAAAAAAGATAAACCAAAGAAATCCAAAGGAGGTATATTAATGCAAATATTCTTTACAACCCAAGATCGCAATTTAATCGTAACAATTATAGGGGAAGTAGATTATCATACATCAGTAGAGATTAGAGAAAGAGTAGATAGGGAATATCAAAGGCGAAGAACACGTAATATTATATTTGATTTTTCAAACATCCAGTTTATGGATAGCTCTGGTATAGGGGTCCTAATGGGGCGTTACCGCAATGTTATGATTTTGGGGGGGAATGTTGCCTTATACGGTGTAGGCGA
>CAZLPH010000202.1:1565-4053 GCA_964561345.1 uncultured Candidatus Epulonipiscium sp. | reverse complement strand
ATATATTCAGCCGCAATACCCATTGCTTCTTCTTTTTCTTCTGTTGTTAACTTTAGTTTCATCTCTTTTGCTTTTTGAGATGCAACAACCGTCTGCACAGCAGATTCAAGGGCACGTTCTTTGGCCATGTTTTCCATGGTCTCCCCTTCTACTTCCATGTCCCAAACCCCAGGACCAAAGCCTTGTTCAATTTCCATCTTCACACTAAATAAATACGCTCTGTAAATGTCTTCTGCAAGATATTCACCATTAATGGTAGCTACCGACTTAAGCTCCTCTTTAGCAATCACATCTTTAATCTCCCGCAAAAGCAACCTAGCCTCCTCTTCTATAGACGAAAAAACATCTTCTTCCACAACTTGACTAAAATATTTTAATGCCTTATCTAAGTCTTCCCTTTCTTTTGCCTCTAATCCTGTAAGCATGGTATCTACTTGTGCCAACATTTTCCGTACCTCATCACTATCCTTCTCTTCTAAGGCTAGTTCAAAAGAAGCTTTGGCCTTATCATACTCTTTGGCTGCAACAGCTAACTTCCCCCTGTTCAAGCGCTTTATCAAACACCCTACTGCCACAAGCAGTTAGTATACTCAAACTAACGCAAATTGTAGCCATTATTTTAATCACCCTTTTTACTTTCTCCATTAACGACAACCCCTTATCTTATTAATTTTTTTGACCTATAAGTATGTTCTGGAAATAATCCTAGCTTAAGTATACCCTATGATTGAAGCTTATGTATCCAAATACCCCCTCTTTTAACCTTATTATATTTATACTATGTATAATACCATAAACCAAGGCTTTTAATTAAAAAAGCTAAAAAGGGCGATAAAGCGGCTCTCTTAAGCTTAATTATGAACCCTACTATAAATTAGCATACAGCTCTATGCAAAACAAAGATGACGCATTAGATGATATGACCATCTATACTGAAAAAATAAAGTAATGAAAAAACACTAAACAGAGCCTAGCAAGCTTCTGTTTAGTGTTTTTTCTTATCCGTAGTCTCTTGTTAATTGCCTTCAATCACTTGATCAATGATCATCAGAAGGTAGTCTGGAAAATCATCTATGTCATTGTCAATCGATAGGAGTCGTTTTTTAATTTTTTCTCCAACCTCTACTGCATCATCCCGGCTACCGTACTTGCAAAGTAAATCCAGTTCATCCACCCTTTCAAATAGCGCTTCTGTGCAAGCGCTTTCATGTTTGTGGCTTAAAAAATTTTGTTCTAAAAACCACCCCAAGGTCTTTTCAAACCGCTCAATAATAGTGTTGGGGTTAATACTTACCCTTTTTAGCACGGTATCTTTACCAAGAACTTCTTCAGACAAATCCCTAATCTGAAAATCCATATTAAAACCTTCAAATGCTGTAAGTGCACGTCCAAAATCATCTATAGCAATATCTTTCCCATCGATGATCAAACAAGCACTATCTTCTCCTTCAGCATACTGAATCTGGCATGTGCCAATGCTATTAAGGCTATATTGCTCATTATCCAGGCGGATAGCATTCCCGATAAAATGTCTCTCCTCATGACGTGAAAGTGTTTTATATCCAAGGCCTGTGAGTATCTTCTGATGCAATTGTCTAATGGCCATTGCTTGATTTTCTTCTGGCTTTAGGAATACTTCAAACTGATACCTATTTCCTACTCCCTCTGCTCTCCATATAGAAAATCCCGGCATAATCATATTTGAAATTTTAAACTGGTGGCTAGTCCTATCAGCATCATATGCCCATATATCCTTTGAAAATTCATCTGTTATGTCCACACCAAGTAACGCTGCCATATCATCATTATGACAATCTAAACAGAAATCGCCAACATCTACCATATGAATAATAGCTTCCTTTGATTTGCATTTTTTACATTTCATATTTGGACTCCTTTATGACCATATTCTTTTAGTTATAAATCATATCATTAAAAAACATTCTCCAGCTCTATTACACCATACTCATTATATAATAATTTGATCTTTTTATATACATATACCCTATAATAGCTTGGATAAGTAAAAATTAAGTTAACTGCACAAATCCTTATATACAAGGCAAGGCCTTACAAGGAAATTTAAAAGATAAATGGAGATACAGAGTTGGAAATTATAGATTGATCTGTCGTATTAACAATCAGAATATAGTTATCTTAGTTTTAGTATTAGGACATAGAAAAGATATATATAAATAAAAACTCACCAGAATAAAGAATTACCTCATAGGGTTGTAGAGATGGATATAACAAATAATGCTAAACCATTTATCTGTTTTCATCCAAGAAAACAAAAAGCACCTCTAGACTTTGTGGTTTATAACTAAACCCCAAAGTCTGGAGGTGCTGTTTTTTAGTAGTCTTATCTGTGTCATCTTTTTTTCCCATATCACATCATAGATGGGTAATCTCTAAAGAATGCATAGTTACTCATGATTTATTCATTGTTTTCTGAGGGTACTCTATTATTAGTTCTAGCCTTGTTAAA
>CAZLPH010000202.1:0-1465 GCA_964561345.1 uncultured Candidatus Epulonipiscium sp. | reverse complement strand
ATTATTGGTTTTTGTATCTTCTAAGATAGCGACACCTTCTTTGTCATCATAATCAACTTTTAGACCCAAAAGCTCCCCCAGAGCCCTAACAGGAAGGTAGGTAGTGCCTTTAATCATCATAGGTGTTGTAGATAAGGTGACCTTTTGCCCATTTAAATAAATCGGAAAATTAGCCGGTGATGCACCTGCACCTAGGTTGTTGTTTTGGTTATGGCCATTTTTAATGTCTGTTATAGCATCTGTGCCTATGTTACTTTCGGGCTTTTCCACTTGGCCTGGCGCGGTTGGTTCTGTTGGTTCTTTAGGCACGACTTCCTTAGGCGGTGTTATTGTATCTTCCGGCACTGCTTTCCCAAGTGGCACTAATTGATAAGGCATTTCAAGTGTCCCATTCCCCGCTCTAGACTTAACCTTATCCGGAGCTAAATTAATAGCAGGCCTTAGCCCTGTACCCTCATATGTGCGACTAGCCCCATGATAAGCAATCTCACCTGTAATTCTATCTATTTCATCAATAACTACCATATAGTAATCCTGCTCATCTGGTGTTCTCGTCCACCAGCTATCATCAGAACTAATAGGGCCACGTACCTTAGACGTGGTTAAACCTGCCTGGTCCCCTCTAACTTATCTATGGTGGTTTTTTCGCCTTTGTAAGGGAAACCGTTGGGCTCATTCATACGATCCAGTTCTGGAACTTCCATAGGCATGTAAAAGCGTGGTCTAGACCATGAGTTTTCTCCTTTTGTTCTTAGGACATCATATGTAATGAGATAGACCTTGCTATCACTCACATCTGCTACTTGCCAAACCAGTTGTCTGTAATAATGAGTATCCTCTGAAAGTCTTTAGACTTCCATCGTCTCTTCCCTCATATAAATATTGGTCAACTTAATTTAATTATACCATAATACATCAAATAAGTGTTGTTTAAAATGTATGTAACCCTAAACCCTTACTACATAAAATATACCACCGAATACCTGGTTAAATCCTAGTTTACAACATTTACCTTCCCAATTTTATCGTCAGGTGTTTACATTACCAGCTTCTTGTAATATCAAGCTATCAAAGAGCACGAAGAAGATCCACAAGATATAAGCTTTGATGAAATGATGACTGAATTGGATTTTGATGAATAAGCACTATAATGTCCGCTTTGAAAGGGATGCTCAAAAGAGCTTGAAGAAAATGGATAGAAATAATTCTAAAATTATAATGGCCTGGATCAGTAAAAACTTAGCTCAATGTACAAATCCCTATATACAAGGAAAGGCCTTACAAGGAAATTTAAAAGACAAATGGAGATATAGAGTTGGAAATTATAGATTGATCTGCAGTATTGACAATGAGAATATAGTTATCTTGGTTTTAGTAATAGGACACAGAAAAGATATATACAAATAAACCCTATTGCATCGGGGCATTTTTTCTAAATTCAAATCAGTTTATATAAGTAGTTTTC
>CAZLPH010000201.1:0-4083 GCA_964561345.1 uncultured Candidatus Epulonipiscium sp. | reverse complement strand
GGTAATTTAAGCGTTTGACATGTGCATAGAATAATATAATAAAGTTTACAATCTTGAATGTAATAATGTGGTAAAACAGGTTGTTACATTTTCAGATCTTATTTTTCCAATTGGAAAAGTCAAGGAGGTTCTAATCTAAATAAAGGTGGAAGCTTAACAATACTTGCCACTGCACTTATTGATACTGGAAGTATGATACTGGAAGTAGATTGGATGACATGGTATTTGAAGAATTTAAGGGTACAGGTAATATGGAGCTAGTGCTTGATAGAGGATTATCGGAAAGTAAGATATTTCCTGCCATTGATATAGTTAAATCAGGTACGAGAAGAGAAGATTTGTTACTATCACAAGATGAATTAGAAGTAAACCATTTAATGAGAAAAGCATTTCATGTAGTTAAGCATTACGATGCAGTAGAAAAAGTAATCGAGTTATTCCTTCAAACTAAATACAATGATAAATTAGTTGAAACTATTAAGAAGATCAAACTATAACCTGACTTTTATAATGAGAAAAGACCACTTCTAGAGTGGCCTTTGAAACCATAAGGTTAAATTATTCACCTACCATGCCATCACCGTCTCTGTCTGTCATATATTAGTATAGCCAATTGTCGGATTTTATAGGCATTTTAAACCCTGTTGTTTTCGCTTCTTATATTGAGACTTGTCCATTTCCGTTTGTATCAATAGAACTTATATCATGGTTTTCAGTAGTACTGTTGTTGTAGTTTCACTTCCTGTGATACCTATTGATTCATTATATTCATCAGGATTTACGTTTTTAAATTCATCTATGATTTCATTACCTATTAAAGTATAATTATATCTATAACCATAAGGAATTTGAGTACTTGTATCAGGATAAGAAATGATGGCTTCAAAATTAGTACAGACACCAGCATCTCGAATTACTTTCTCCAAATATGCTTGGTCACCATGTCTGTTAAGGGTACTATCCTGAGGAGTAATATTGTATGCGTTAGATACGCCTCCGAGGCTGTCTGTAATAACATGACCCTCGTCTAAATTGTCTGATTCAACGCTGGGTACTTTTGCCTCATCATCGTAATATCTATCGTCGGAGTTGACGGGTTCACTGTAATCGTCTTGTAAAAGGAAACCCTTCTAACTGGCCATGTTCATTTGTAAATGCCCAATATTTTCGAGCTCCAAACCCTATATCTACAGCTACGTTTGGTTGCCGATGATTAGATAAATCTTCTCCATACACTTCAATGATTTAATATCCTTCAAAAGATACAGATTGTTCAGTAGGAGCTGTTTCCTCCACATTTTGAGCTTCTTTAGTTTCAGGTATCATAGTTGGTTCGCTAGTTTCAGTTCTATTTTCAGTTTCTGGCTCCGAGGTTTCCGTTAATTGAGTAGGTTCCCCTGTTTCTTGCCCAGCTTCAATTTCTGCAAATTCCTCAGTTTCAATTTGCTTGCTTTTTTCAGTTGTTTGTTCCTGATTACTGTCTGGAATAAATGAAAAAATCACTTAGAGTGATATCACTATTATTATGATTCTCTTTTTTATTTAATTTCCCCTATCTTTTTATGATTACATATCTTGAAGATATAGAGGAACATGGATATTTGCATCAAAGATTAAATGCGGTGAATGTGGTAATTGGTACGGAGCTAAGGTATGGCACTCTACAAGTAAATACAAAAGAACAATCTATCGCTGCAATCATAAATTCAATAACGACAAGAAGTGTAAAACACCCCACATAACTGAAGAAATAGCCAAGGAAGCTTATGTCTCAACGATCAATAAACTGATATCGGAAAAGGAAGAGGTTATTGCTAACGTGAAATTAGTTAGCAAGACCATTTGTGATACGGAGAGTTTGGAGCAGCAACTTACTACTTTAGAAGTAGAACTAAATACAATAGTGGAGATGGTACAGAAACTCATCAGCGAGAATGCAAACACAGCAAATGATCAGGATAATTACCAGAAAAGATATAACGAACTAGTTCGAAGATACGATATTAAAAAAGACGAGCATGACAAGATTTCTGAAATGATAGCTAAAAAGAAAGCAAAAGCTGAAATTCTAAAAGGCTTTATTAAGAAATTACAGAAACAAGAGCGATTGATAGATGAATTTGACACGGCCCTTTGGAGTAGCCTTGTAGATTTCATCACTGTGTTTAATAAGGAAGATATTCGGATTACTTTCAAAGATGGGGTGGAAATAAAAGCATAGGATAATCAAAAAAACAACAAAAACAACTTGTGAAAAATAGGTGGGTTTTTGTTTTAACAGTTGGAATATAGTGTCAAAATAAGTTGACTCAAAATGGTTTTAAGTTTATTATAATAATAACGAGTATTTTTTATTAAAGTGTAACTTAACAAAGGGTATATTTTATCAGTTGTGATAGGGGGAATATTTATGCCTAAAGAGTTTACCTTGCAACGTCAATATAATTTGAACTCAGTAATAATTAAAGAAAATATTATATCCTGTGTTTTTGAAAAAAATAAATGGAATTTAAGTGATGTACAGGAAACAGAAAATGGATATATTATTAAAGTTGTAGTCCCTAAAAGCTTCTATTCAAACAAGGGTGAGGATGTTAGTATCGATATTTATAAAATGGGTGACAATGAATCTTTAGTTACTGTAAAATCTTCGCTAAAGTCTAAATCACAGATTTACGACTGGGGAAAAAATCAAAAAAATGTTGAATTGATACATTCTTTTGCAAGTCAAAAATGTACACAACAAGAATTAAATATTCCTCAAGAACATATTTCTATAACTAATAAAAATAAAACTAAAAAGACTAATGATATGGTTGTTAATAAATTTTTAGAAAAACCATTAGAGAGCGTTTCATGTAAATATTGTGGTGGACATCCGTATTTAAATAAAGAATCGACGGGCACCTTATATGTCTACCAAGACAGAATAGAATACCATATATTTAAAAAGCAATTTGAGATTATATTGCAAGACATTATGAATGTTGATTTAGTCACACAAGAGCATTTATTACAAAGGTTTACTGCAACCAGACTTGCAACGTTCGGATTTTTAGGGATGGCAATACCAAAAAAATCTATGCACACAACAAGCTATATAATTATTGAATACACAATAAAGGGTATTTCAAATACATTGTTTTTAAGTGCAGATAATTCATTTTCTTTTTCGTCTCAAAAAAATTTAAGCATTAAACTTCATTCCGCTATAATGAGAGCAAAAATTGAAGCAAGTGATATAAAATAAATTTATATATTCTTAAGTATTGTGATTAGTATAGCTTAATGGGTTAACCTATTACTTATTGATATTTTGTTAGATGTAAGCTTAGACATATTTGCATTAGAGCTTGTTGAAACAGCTCTTCATTATAAATATGAAACTACTTATGAGGGATTCATTACACAACGATGAATAATAATATGAGGAGGACAACCAATGAATAATAATGTGAATTTTGGTGATGGCGTGATTGATGAAGCTAAAGCTGATGTTAACAACAGGTTAAATAAATTGACAAAAAAAATTATATATGCATTTTTTGATTATCTTGAAGGTAAAGTAGAAGACCTTCCAGAAAAAATTAAACAGTTACGTAATAGCCCAGAGACTGAGCGAGAAATAGCCGTTTTGTGGTCTGAACATCTCTTTGAGGAAGGTCTCATACCAAAGGGCTATAATGGATTGCCAGATAATCTCATGATTTCAAACTTCCATCAAGAGGGATATTTAGATGGACTATATATAGGATATATCCTTGCGATGATGGCTCTTGCAGACAACGATGCCCCCAAGGATATAATTTTTTCTGCAAGAGATTATATTCGTCCTAATTTATTAAGGAATCATTATGACGACAGAGATGAATTTATCGGTCGGTACAAGGATGAAAAGTATAGCTGGATTGATAAAGGCAGAGAAACAAATTGACAAAATCCAATTTGCTGAAACGTGTCTAAAATTGTGGGCATACGACATAGCCAAGAAAATAAGAAGAAACCAGTATTAATAATATAAAGAACATACACGGACATGGTGCATTATCGTTAGCACCGTGTCCGTGTTCATCGTTAAGAGAG
>CAZLPH010000200.1:0-4091 GCA_964561345.1 uncultured Candidatus Epulonipiscium sp. | reverse complement strand
TAGACATCATATCGATGCCTGTCTTGGTTTTAATAGGCATTAACCCAAATTCATTACCCTTAGCTTTTTCTTTTATGCCAAATGCTTTAGGAATAGAGGGCCCGGTAATATCCGCATCAAGAATGGCAGCATGATAACCCATTCTATTCATAGTAACCGCAAGCATAGAGGTAATAAGCGATTTTCCCACTCCGCCCTTACCACTAACAATACCTATAACCTTTTTAATACTGCTCATCTCATGGAGTTTCTCAGAGAAGTCGGTTTTCTCTTCTTTTCTATCTGCACAGTCTTCAGAACAGCTGCTGCAGCTTTGATTGCAATCTTCACTCATAGTTAGTCTCCTTAATGTTTTAAAATTTTATTTATAAAGTAGTTCTATCGTCTTATTATATACTTCTTTTACTGCTGTGCCTGATAGGCAATCTATGTCTACTATGGTCTGACCATCATTAATTGCCATTACAGCATTGATATCGTAAGGTATTCTGCCCATATATGCTAGTCTATTATCTTCACAGAATCGCTCTATCTTTTCTGTGTTATCAATATTTGTATCATATTTATTTACACATATTGCTGTCTTTGTCCCAAACTTTGCCGCAGTTCTTATAATGCGCTCCATATCACTAATGCCTGATATGGATGGTTCAGCCACTATCAAAACCATATCGACACCACTAAGGGATGCAATAACTGGACAACCTATACCGGGGGACCCATCAATTATTGCAAATTTGCTAGGTGTATTCTGTGACTTCATCTGTTTTTTCACCTCGGTAACTAACATACCTGAGGTTCCGCTACCCATCCTTAGCTGAGCGGTAGAAAACACTTGTCCCTCATGTGTATATAACATCAAATCTCCGGCTATAGCAGGCTTTAAAACTATCGCATCCACCGGGCATACAAGCTCACAGACTCCACATCCTTCACAGGCAAATGAGTTTACGTTATAGTTTATATCTACCGAAATGGAATCAAATCTACAATTTTGTCTGCATCTATCGCATTTAATGCATCGTGTCTCATCTATCACTGCTTTTGGTAAACCATAATAATCTGTTCTCTTAGGTTCAGTCATCTGCTTAGTAATAAGATGAAGATTTGGAGCATCTACATCACAATCCGCATAAGTCTTAGCCTGTGATAATTTGATAAATGCACTAGCTATTGTAGTCTTACCAGTACCACCCTTTCCACTAAGAATTAGTAGTTGTTTCATACCCTACCTCCTTTTTAACTGTTTCCAGTAAGGATGAGAACAAACGCTGATATTTATCACTTTCTCTGCTTACTATCTTTGCATTTGAATTCAGTACCCCAAGCTCATTATCAAAATCAATTCTACCCAAAATCTTTATATTATTATTAATACAGAATTGCTCGGACGGATTCTCTCCTTCCATACATTTATTAAGAACCACACCATGTGGTTTATTAAATAGCTTAACCAGCTCATATACCATACTTAGATTGTGAGCTCCAAATAATGTAGGTTCAGCCACTAATATACAATAATCTGCATCCTTGATACTATCCATTACAATACATGCACTTCCAGGTGGACAATCAATAATAGTAAGTTGATCTGATTGGAGTTTATCTTCATCAAGTAGCCTATTTATTATAGGAATACCCGAAGCCTCCCCAGTATTTAATATTCCAGTATTTACATTCACATTACCGGATATGCCTTTTTGTATTCTCCCAACAACCTTTTCTCTTTCGGTTAATGCATTATTGAGACAAATCATAACACAACCACCACAGGAGTGACAAACCTCCTCAAAAACTATCAATTTATCTTTAATATATGCCAAGGCATTGAACTTACAAAAATCAACGCATTTTCGACATCCATTACATAGGTCATTATCTACCCGTGGAATTTTTACAGATATTTCTTCCTCTACAAGATTTACTGGTTTAAAGAACAGATGCCCGTTAGGTTCTTCAACGTCGCAATCAATGTATGTTGAAGTTTGCTCTACTGCAGCTAAATTTACTGATACAAGGGTTTTCCCTGTTCCTCCCTTACCACTCAGCACTGCTATTCTCATACTAATTGCCTCCACGGCCGTGAAAACCTTCATGGATTTCATCCAGCATAGGAAGCTTGCCTGCAATAAAACTATCTATGTTATCCTTCACTGAAGCAGCTATTGTTCTAAATAAAACAATGTCAGCAGCAATGAGAACATTAGCAGCATTTTCACCACATCTGGGAGTAAGTAAAACATCCGCCTTATTATCTACTATAGTTTGTGCTGCTTTAATTCCTGCACCACCTGAACTTGATGCTGCAAGGTTGTCAATAAATGTGCTTTCCTTAGTATCAGCATCATAAATTAGGAAGTAGGGAGCACGTCCAAATGATACACATACATTTAAGTTAAGGTCCTTCTCATCTACCGGAACTGCTATCTTCATATTAA
Source organism: uncultured Candidatus Epulonipiscium sp. (assembly GCA_964561345.1). GTDB lineage: Bacteria > Bacillota > Clostridia > Lachnospirales > Cellulosilyticaceae > JAAYSX01. Next base: position 1,653 of record CAZLPH010000200.1, on the reverse strand, counting down.
TCCTCCATTCTTGAATTTGATAAATAATTGTTAATTGCACTACGTAATGCACTGACGCCTAAATTAGAGCAATGAATTTTATTATCAGGAAGCCCATCCAAAGCTTGAATGATATCCTCTTCAGTAATCTCCAAGGCTTCTTCTATAGTTTTACCTTTTGCAATAACCGTTGTCATGCTTGAGGTTGCAACTGACGCACAACAGCCAAAAACAAGATAACTTATTTCAACTATACATTTATTCTTCACCTTTATATAAATAGTCAGAAAATCTCCGCAGGATGGATCACCAAAACTTCCTTCAGCATCGGCATCAGGCATGCTATAAGCATTCCTGGGAGACATAAAATGTTCAATTACTTTTTCAGAATATATGATCAATCACCTCGGTCCTATTCACTACCAAATTCTATTCCTCTCCTATGTCTATGACAGCCACGACCGCAGCCATTGCCCAATCCATCACATAGCCTGTATTCACCGCCTTCAATTATTAGCACCTTTCCATTCACTAATGATTCCGCTATCTTTTTTCTTGCTTCGATATATATACCTTGAACGGTGGTACGGCCAATATTCATTTGTTTTGAGCACTCCTCCTGAGTAAATCCCTCCAAATCGATAAGCCTTATGGTTTCATATTCATCAACTGTCATGCTTACTATGTCATTAGCATCTACAGGTAAATCAAGTGGCCCAAATCTATTACTGTTGGGCAAGCAGCAAACTTTTCTCCATTTCACTGGTCTAGCCATTATTCACACCTCAATTCTCTTCTAAGCATACTATTTATTTTCATATGTGATATAACATATATCCTTTAAAATCTTATTATAGTATATTTATGACATATGTCATAAATATACTTGTTTTATAATTATATTTTTTTCTCGCTCTTATTATGTTAAATGAAGTTAATACTTCCAAAATCAATATTACCATTCTCATCCACTAAACTAACCTCCGCATGAACATATTCAACCTTGCCAATAAACATCTCGTGTGAACCCGTTATAATTGAGTCAACAACCGTACATTCAATATTAACAGGACAATCCACTAAAATCGGTGCATTAACTATCTTGCCATTTTCTAGATTTATATTCATATCTTTTAGCTTATCGGAATCTCTTTTACTTACCTTTCCTAAATAGCTAAAGGCTTCCTTATAATTCTCATCTGCAATATTTACAACAAAGCATCCGCTATCTTTTATCATCTGATAAGAATATCTTGTAGGTACAATTCCTACCATAACCATTGGTGGGGCATAGCTACAATTCCCACAATACCCGACAGCAAGTGCATTATTTTCACCATTTAATCCGCGACATGATACTAAAACCTTTGGTGCTGGCTGCAATGCACCCTTTTTATTTGCCTCCTTTTTCTGCATTAAAATTCACCTTCTTTAAAATTGTTAAATAATTACTATCTATGTTGATTCTGTATATAAGTTTAACTCTGTTATAGACATATGTCAATATCTTTATTCCTACTCTAATACTAATAGAATTTTTGTCAAGAATTAGTTTACAAAGATAACAAAGAAGAAACCGATTTGCTTCGGCTTCTTCTTTGTTATCAAATTACTCTGCGTCTTTATCAATTTCATACAATCTTTCTGCAACCTGCTTTAATTGATTTTCTAAAT
>CAZLPH010000199.1:0-4126 GCA_964561345.1 uncultured Candidatus Epulonipiscium sp. | reverse complement strand
GTTATCAAAGTAGACGTTAAAACAGAAAGACCCGTACCAACTAATGAGTTTATCGATATTAGTGTAGACTCTGTGGTTACAATTAAAATATCAACGGATCCAGAACTTATTATTAAAGCATCTCAAAACTTTTTAAATCAAAAAGAAGATTATATTATGAACATGGTAACAGATGTCCTAGAGGGGAATATCCGTGAAATTATAGGCACAATGACACTTCGTGAAATGATCTCGGACAGACAAGAATTTGCTAAACGAGTAGAAGGAAACGCAGTGCCAGATATGGCTAAAATGGGAATTGAAATCATTTCATTTAACGTACAAAACTTCTGGGATGAAAATGGCATTATCGAAGCTTTAGGTGTAGAGAATACAGCTAAAATAAAAATGGAAGCTCAAATCGTACGAGCAGGAGCGGACAGAGATGTTAAAGTAGCTCAAGCTAAAGCCAACAAGGCAGCTAATGATGAAGAAGTTAAATCAAAGCAAGAAATTGCTGAAAAGCAACATGAGCTTAATATTAAAACAGCCCAGCTCAAAAAGGCTGCTGATACAGAATCTGCTGGAGCAGACGCAGCATATGATATTCAAAAAGAAAATCAACGTAAAACCATTGAGATTGCAACTGCTGATGCAAACTTAGCCCGCCAAGAAAAAGAAATTGAATTGCAAAAACGTGAAGTTCAAATTGAAGAGCAAAAACTCGACGGACTTGTTAAGAAAAAAGCTGAAGCTGATCGTTATGCCAGAGGGCAAGTAGCAGACGCAGATCTGTATGAAACGCAAAAGAAAGCTGAAGCTAGAATTGCCCAGGCTAAAGCCGAAAGACAAGAACGTGAAGAATATGCCATTGGGGTTAGAGCTGTTGCACTTGCTGAAGCTGATGGTATTCGTGCAAAAGGTCTTGCCGAAGCTGAGGGGATCGATAAGAAAGCTGAAGCCATGGCTAAAATGGAGAAAGCAGCTATCTTAGAAATGTACTTCAAGACATTACCTGAGATTGCTAAGTACGCAGCAACAACACTTGATAACGTTGATAATTTAACCGTATACGGAACAGATGGTGCGTCTAAACTTGCCGAATCATCGACCAAAATTATTGCTCAATTATCAAACGGCCTATCAGACAGTCTAGGTCTTGACCTAGGGTCAATTGTTTCTGGTCTTTTAGGTGGAACCATGGCATCAAAAATGGGAACAAAATTAAATGAACCAGCAAAATCAGCAGATGAAACCATTATAACTAAAATCGAAACGAATAATAATGGTGAATAGAGTCACCCTAGGGCATCACCGCAATGTGTGTTTTAAAAGAGGTGAAGAATGGTAACAATAAAAGACGTCGCAAAAGAAGCAAATGTAGCGATTTCCACTGTATCTAATGTCCTTAATAACATAGATGTGGTAAGTGAACAAACAAGAGAGAGTGTTATGAAAGCTGTAGAAAAACTTAATTATATACCAAATTTAAATGGCAGATATTTAAAAAAATCAAAAACAGGATTTATTGGCCTCTTTCTAACAAGTTTAAAAGGTCCCTTCTATAGCGAACTGATCAATGCCATGTATGAAGAGTGCTGTAAATATGAATATGGCTTAACGATTTTCTTAAACAACCAAAATAATTTAGAAGAAGCGTATCAAGCAATACTTGGTAAACGTGTAGATGGTGCCATAATCTTAAATGAAACAATAGATAATACACACATAGAGGCCTTTAAAAGAGTGAAAATGCCCGTGGTATTTTTAGACAGGGAGGTAGAGGCAGAAACTATTAGCAGTGTTGTGATTGATAACTATAATGGGGTAAAGCAAGCGGCCCAGTATCTTTTGAAATTAGGCAATACAAGGATTGGCTATATTCATGGCAACAGTGACAACTATGATGAAACTATGCGTTACAAGGGATATCTAGGGGCTTTGGCTGAAAACAATATAGAGAGTAGACCAGAGTATGAAATGCAAGGGTACTACTCAGAGCAAGGTGCTTATGATGCAATAAGGGCATATGTTGCTAGCAAGAAGCCCTTGCCACAAGCTTTTATAGCAGCTAATGACCAAATGGCAATTGGGTGTATAGAAGGACTAAGAGATGAAGGTATTGATGTTCCTAGAGACATAAGTATGATAGGATTTGATAATATTGAAAAAGGTAAGTATTACAGCCCTAGTATTACAACCGTAGACTCCTCAGCAAAGGAGATGGGAAAAAAAACCATAGAAACACTAGTCAAGATAATAAATAAGGAAAAAGTTAAAAGTCTTAAAATTAATACGGCTTTAATTGTGAGGGATTCGTGTAGATTAAGACCTTGAGACCTTAAGGTCTTAATCTACAGGTTAATCAAAAATAAAAACGTTTTTATATCCATATATTTACCATCAGATAAAGAAGTATAATTCAGGAATAGGGGGATTTAAAAAATGAAACTAAAACACAAATCAGTTATTTGTATCGGGTTACTATTATTATTAACATCCTGTAGTAAGTCTTATGATACACCAGATAGTGAGTTTGAAGAAAGCACAAAGATAATTTCTAATAGCACACAGGGGGATGAATTAGATTCAAATTTTGATAATGCAACTTTGGTTTGGTCTGATGAATTTGACTACACAGGTCTTCCTGATAAGGACAAATGGTCTTTTGAAATCGCATCACCAGGTTGGGTAAATAATGAATTACAATACTATACAGACAGTATCAACAACGCTGAGGTAAAAGATGGGGCCCTGACGATTACCCTTCAAAAAGAAAAAGATGATAATGGCAAAGATATCTATACATCATCAAGGTTAGTCAGCCGAGAGAAAGGTGACTGGCTCTATGGTAAGTTCGAGATAAGGGCAAAACTACCTACGGGAAAAGGCACTTGGCCTGCAATATGGATGATGCCCACAGAGTCAGCTTACGGGACTTGGCCACAAAGTGGGGAAATTGATATCCTAGAATATGTTGGCTATGACCCTGGAATTATTCACGGATCAGTTCACTCAAAAGACTACTATTTTAAAACAGGTAATCAATATACAGATAGAACAAGTATTCAAGACGAAGATGATTATCATGTGTATGGCCTTGAGTGGAAACCAGGAAGCATAGAATTCTTCCTAGATGGCCAAAGTTATGCGAAATATGAAGACGGCGTTAGCCTAAGTGACGGATCTAAGGCAGACTTATCCCGAGGCTGGGAGACTTTCCCCTTTGATAAAAAGTTCTACATGATTCTTAACGTTGCCTATGGCGGTGATTGGGGCGGGGCAGGTGGCGGCGTTGATGATGGTATTTTACCCAAAACTATGGTTGTAGACTATGTAAGAGTTTATGACTATAAATTTGAGGATGATCTTGAAGCGCCAACAATTCCCACTGATTTAGCTAGCACAAGAGAAAGCTCAACGACTATTTCACTGGCCTGGAAACCATCTCTGGATAACTATGGTGTTAGTTCTTATGAGGTCTATAACGGTTTAGACCAACTGATTGGGACTAGCCAAAAAAACAGTTTTGAGATTCAAGACTTAGAGCCTGATACAAGATATTCATTTAAGGTTAGAGCTATTGATGTAGGCGGGAATAAATCGGATTTCTCAGGACTAACAGAGTTTAGCACAAAAACTTATTTGCCCAATGTAGTTGGACTAGATAAGGACCTAGAGATGATAGTAGCCTCTGAGTACGAGAGTATGAAGGGTATTGATACAGAACCAACATCAGATAGCACTGGTGGTGTAAATGTGGGCTGGATAGATGATGGGGACTACATGACCTATCTCATTGATGTTCAAGAGGAGGGGGATTATATCTTTACAGCAAGGGTTGCATCAGGACATACTGAGGGGGGCACACTTACGCTTTCTATTGACGATAAGATGTTATCACAAATGGCAATAACTGATTCTAATGGTTGGCAGGATTGGATTAATATGACAGATACCATTGGCCTTCCCAAGGGACAATATGTCTTAAAAGTAGCTGGCAGTAGTTTTAATCTTAATTGGTTATCGATTGGCTCAAAAGAATACAGCTAAAAAGATTTTGAAGTTAGCTTAAGAACAACACTATAAATGACTATATATTAGGAGGATTACGTATGGAGACCATTAGAAATAATAAAACAGTAAA
>CAZLPH010000198.1:0-4134 GCA_964561345.1 uncultured Candidatus Epulonipiscium sp. | reverse complement strand
AGGAGGTTATAAGATGAATGACTTTAGATATATATTTTCATGGTTATTAATAGTAGTTGGGTTTGGAATAGGCTGGTATATGAGCTTTCCAAGAAGCAAAGACTTAGACAAGCAAAGATTACAAATAGAGGCTAAGTGCTCAAAGTTTATTGGATATAGCTATATGGTTGCTAGTATTATTGCAATTATAGCTTATAGAATATAGGTGTTGGGAAGATGAATGACAATAAGAAGGAATCAGAAGATAAGTGCCATGATAAGGATAATAAGGTTTCTATTAAATTATCAAAATCCTTAAAAGAAAATATAAAAAGTATTGATTATTTATTTAAAGACTGTAGTGATATGGTAGCTAGGGTTATACCTGTGGGAAAAGATCATCCTCTAGATATTTATATCGTATATATTGATGGTATGGCCAACAGAGAAACCATAGAATTTGCTATTATAGAAAAGATTTTGTTTAAAGAAGATGATGCCTTAGAGGCTACCGGCACTCATAAGACGTCACTCACCCAGCTTCTTTTAGATACTGTAGGTGGTACTGTTGACGTTACGGAGGCAGAATCTTTAGATGATCTTGTTTTTGCTGTTTTAGGCGGGGACACAGCTATTTTTATAGATGGCAGCCCTAAGGGGCTAATTGTAGCAACGAAAGGCTTTGATGGTCGTGGTGTTAATATGCCAGATAATGAGGCTGTTATTAGAGGGTCTAAGGATGCCTTTACAGAGAGTATCAGAACCAATACTGCTTTAGTAAGAAGAAGGATTAGAGATACTAAACTCAAGATGGAGGCCATGTGCTACGGGGTACGAAGCCGGACAGATATGGTATTGGTTTATATGGATGATATTGTCCAAGAAGGCTTAATTGATCAAATAAGAACAAGGCTAAGTAAATATGAGATTGATGCCATATTAGATAGTGGCTACATTGAGCAACTTATTGAAGATGACTGGTTATCTCCTTTTCCCCAAATACAATCAACTCAAAGACCAGATAAAGTGGCATCAGCGGTTTTAGAAGGTAGGGCAGCTATTATTGTTGATAACTCACCCTTTGTTTTAATTGTACCTGGTACCCTAAATAGTTTTTTTCAAGCTTCAGAAGACTATTACCAAAGATGGGCCATTATGAGTTTTACAAGAATTCTTAGATATTTGGTTTCTTTTTTCGCATTAGCGCTGCCAGGGATTTATATTGCCTTACTTAATTTCCATCCTACGATGATCCCCACATCCTTAGCAGTGTCTCTAGCAGCAGCTAGGGCGGGAATTGCATTTCCAACGGTAGTAGAAATAATAATTATTGAATTAGAATTTGAACTCTTACGAGAAGCGGGGGTCCGGCTTCCAACGGCCATAGGCCATACCATTGGAATAGTAGGGGGACTTATTGTAGGAGAAGCGGCGGTATCAGCTAAGCTAATTAGTCCTATGGTGGTTATTATTGTAGCCATTACAGCCATTGCTTCTTTTGCAGTCCCTGATTATGGCCTTACAACAGCCTTTAGATTATTAAAATATTTTGTTATTTTATTATCAGCAACTTTAGGGCTATATGGTTTTTTAATCTCAATGCTCCTGATTCTAACTCATTTGGTAACCTTAAAGAGCTTTAATATCCCTTATTTATCACCCTATGTCGCAGGAGAGTTAAACAACTATAACGACTGGAGAGATGCCCTAATACGGATGCCTTTATTTATGCAAAAAGAAAGACCCGTATTTGCAAAGGCAAGGCAGCGAATACGCCTTCGAACTTATAATAATAAAAGAAAAGACAAAGATTAGGAGTGGGCTAAGTGTTAATTAGAAACAACCAAGTATCAAAAAGACAAGTGGGCCTTCTCCTTATTTTACAAATGTTTAGTACACCCATATTAATTTTACCAAGAATGATGGCCAGCACAGTTGCTCAGGATGGGTGGCTTATTCCTATAATAGGAGGAGTTGTGGGCTATATCTATGTATTAATTATCACAGGCCTAACCATGAGATTTCCAGGAAAGACAATTTCAGAGTTTGGGCCCATGATTTTAGGAAAGGTCTTAGGAACCATGATAGTTATCTGCTTTGGCCTTAAGATTTTAATAAGCACAGCATTTGAGCTCAGGTTATTATGTGAAATTATAAAGCAAGTACTTCTTCCAAATACCCCTACAAGTGTTATTATGATGGTCATGTTGTTTACTGTAAGCTATTTAGTAGGGGCAGGGATTGAAGCTTATGGGAGAATGGGAGAAATACTAGTCTTTCTAGTTTTTATCCCCCTTGCTATTGTATTTGCTTTTATTGTAGCCAAGGCAGACTATCGACAGCTCTTGCCCGTCCTTCAATCAAAGCCTTGGGATATAATGCGGGCAACATATTATGTAAGCCTGACATTTATGCCCCTTGAATTTATGTTGATATTCACAGGATTTATGAAGGAGCCTGACAAGGCCAAAAGTACCTGTAAATGGGCCCTGTCCTTTATTGTAAGTATTGAAGTTATTATTATTATCTTAACCTATGTAGGCATAGGTGTATTAGAAGCAAAACGAAACTTTTGGCCTGTGTTAACCTTAGTGCAAAACATACAGTTTCCAGGTGCCTTTATAGAAAATCAAGAAATAGCTATGATTTCTTGTTGGATTTTAAGCATATTCGTCTACATTGGTGCAGGGGTTTATGTGACATCTTTAATTAGTGGACGGGTATTTAAATTTAAAAAGGATAATTTTTTTATATTACCACTAATCCCCATTATGTATATTCTAGCCATGCTTCCTAGTAGTTTTGGCCAAGTATACCAGTGGAATAACCTTTTTAGAATATACTTTGGTGCTTTATTTTTATGTGTCATCCCATTAATATTACTAATTGTAAGCAAAGTTAGAAAGGTAGGTGGCGGATATGATAAGAAATAAAATAATAATCATTAGCTTATCCTTGTCCACCCTTATCCTCACCAGTTGTTGGGATGGGATAGAAATAAATAAACGGGCCGTTATCTTTTCACTAGGTATTGATAAAGATGTGGACAACACAGATAAGAAGGAGACAGACAGTCTTGATTACCCCTCCCGCTACACTGTAAGCTATGCTATACCTGATATGAGTAAGGTGTCAGGCAGTGAGAGTATATCAAAAGATATCGTGAGCATTGAAACAGCTAAAAGCACAACCTTTTCAACAACCATAGAAGAAGTACAGACCAAGACACCAGATACCATTAACTTTGGCCATACCAAAGCCATATTACTGGGGGCAGATCTTCTTAGAGACTCCAGTATGATGAAGGAAATTATAGATGCCCTAGAGCGCAATATGCTATTTGCAAGAAGCATTCCCTTGTTTGCTGTTAGGAATACAGCAGGGGAAGTGATGACCATTAAAAATGACCAGCATCCAATGATTGGCTTATATATTATGAATTATGTTAATAACAAAGAACGTGCCGTTAGCCGGTATAAGGAGGCATTGTTAGGTAATACAATAAGGGATATGAGAGAAAATAATGCTGCGGTTATTCCTATTATAGATGTTATAGAAGACACTAAAATAGAGATACAAGGCGGGGCACTCCTAAAGGATTTTGAATTAAAGGCATGGTTTACACCAGAGGAAATAAGAGGGATACTTTGGATAGAAGGAAAGGTGAGAGCTGCCAAAATACCAATTCCAGTAGATAAGTCCTATCTTTCCTACACTGTTAGAGAGCAAAATAGTAAGATAAGTTTTTTCACAGAAAACAACAAGGTAAGCTGTCGTATTGATATTACCAATGAGGGCGATATAGGAGAGTATTACATTAATGATTCACATCCCTTAACAAATCTAGAGACCATACGAGAGATTGAGGGTAAGATAAGTAATAAGATTAAGAAAGAAGTTGTCCATCTAATAGAACAAACCAAGGATTTAGATACGGATATTATTGGATTCGGAACTGAGCTCTACAGACAGCACCCTAAATGGTGGGATCATGTGGCAGATAACTGGGACCATTCTTATAAAAATATGCCAATAGAAATAAATGTGGACACAAAAGTTCGCCGTACAGGTATAATAGAATAAATTCTGGCAATACTCTAGTTAGATTTCAAATCAATTAGAGGGGGCCAATAAGATGAGAAAGACTTATACAAG
>CAZLPH010000197.1:0-4145 GCA_964561345.1 uncultured Candidatus Epulonipiscium sp. | reverse complement strand
TAAACTATCTAAAATAAGATTAACTGGATGTAAATATGATGGCCTAAGAAAGGAGCATGAAAACTCTACTATTGATTTAACTAGGGGAGAAAAACCGGATCATACTCTTTTTACCTTGAAAAACGGTGGTGGAAAAGGTGTTATGATGCAATTGATCTTTCAAATATTATTACCTGAAACAAAATGGGGAAAAAACAATGGAAATCAGGTTATATCAATGTTCTATGATACAAGAAATAATCTCCATCCTTTTACATTCCACGTAGTGTTGGAATGGGTCTTAGATACTATTCCAGAAAAAAGGCTTATTACTGGTATAGCTGTAAAATCCATAATTAAAAACACAAATATCGAGGATGAGGAAAAGACTGGATTATCCTATTATTTATATACCTATGAACATGATAATAATGGATATTATACTATTGAAAATCTTCCTTTATATGATAAGAAAAAGGGAGAAGCTGTTGATTTAAAGGAATTTGAAAATTTTCTAGATGATAATAAAAGAGATTTTATTAAATATAGTCAAAGTAGTGGAAAAAGGAAGGATTCTGATTATTATAGATATCTACAAAGCAGGGGAATACATAGAAATGAATGGATTACTTTAAAGGCTATAAATAAATCTGAAGGGGGCATTAGTGATTATTTTAATACTGCTAGTGATAATAAGTCAATTTTTGACAAAATAATTATTCCTGCTATTAGTGAAAATATTAGAAATTATTCTGGAGATGATGAAAATAGTTTAATAGAAATGTTTAAAAGTAATCTATCTATTACCAAGGATTTACCTATATTGCTGAAGAGGGAAAATGAATAGACTCTCGGAATAAAATGAAACTTTAGAATTAAAATATTGCAAATTCAATAAAAAAGTCTTAAATTTTTCAGAAAAAATAGAACGAGAAAAATAATCTTAAAAAAAGGCATGGCAAACAAGCCTATCATCAAGACTTTTTAAAATGATGTTAAACTTTTGTTCATAAAACTAAAAGTAGGGCATTTTACTAACTAAAATATAACTTCCGAGAGTTTTAAAGTATCCTTTTTTACACTGTACCAAGCATCAATATGTTGACACATCATAATGGAGTAAAGACGGATATACCACATTTTAGTAGAACGATGACGACCAGCTTCAAGATGGTAATCAACTTTTTCTCTCTTGTTTGAGCGTTCAACAGAGGTACGGCGTTTGTAGATAAATTTCCACTTATCTGAAGAACGAGCAGTCTTAGGGAAAAGTCTGAGATTATCCTTAGAAAAGGTATGAAAAGTTCGACCATACTTAGCCTTGGAGCAGGGTTTTTTACAAGAATTCTTTGTACCATTAGCAAGGGGACATCTCCATTTTTGACGGTTTTGAGACTTATCATAACCATTGGGTTTCATTTCTTTTCCAATAGGACAGATAGGAATCCCCTTATTAGAAATTTGTATATCACTCTCAGAACTGAAATTAGCTTTAGTTCTAGGATTTAAATCAATAAAAGCTTCAACCCCTTGATGCTCTAACAACTCATAGATTGCTTCGGCATCATGAGCAGCATCAAGAAGAAACTTGTTAACTGTGCCTAAGGTGAAACGTTGTGTAAACTCAATAGAACCTGTTACAAAGCAAACAGAATCATGCCTTGAAGCAGGATGAAGCCTAGGATATAGAGGTAAATCATGAAAACTATCACAAGCGGATATCATATAAAGGCTGTATCCATTGTAATATTTTTCTCTAGAGCTATCCCATCCAGAATTACAATCTGGTTGGGAATATAAACGAGGATGATTACACTTCGTGATACCTTGGGCATAACAATTACAAGAAGGTTTGCTTCTTGGGAAACTGGCAGTAACCAGAGGAGTGCCGTCACCAGCAACACTAAGTGACTCATTATTGCCAAGAAGGCCTAATTTAACAGAAACAGAAAGAATTTGGGACTGAAAGAACTCAAATAATCTGTCGCCTGGTAAAACTTTCTTCTTAGAACCACCACGGAGGAAACGATTTATTAACTTTTTAATAATACCAGGATTTTTAGGGGCTTGTTTTTCACCTTTTTTAGGTTTCTTCTTTTTCTTTTTCTTGCGTTTTCGTTTAGCTTTGGGCTTAACATTATCAAAATCTAAGCCCCACAAACGATTAAAGAAATCATAGAAAGTGCCAACACCAGGAATATCACCTGGTTCAAAACCACTCAAAATAGCATAGAGAGGGACACGATGAAGTTCATCAACCCACTTTGTAATTCCAATAGTGGGATTAGTAAGTAAGAAAAGAATATAAGACCTGAGCATAGAAGCAGGATCCCGTGGTTGGGGCCCTTTGATAGAATAATCATCACTAAGAAAGGTTGTAATATAAGAAATATCAGTAATCCATAACTTAGTGATAATAGGCCAATCCTTACTTACGAGAGTAAGGATACCACCAGAATAATGCTTTTGAAGCTGAGTTAAAACGAAATCTTGGTAAGATTCATGCGTAATAAAAATAGGTTTCATAAAAACACTCCAATCACAGTCAGTAAGGGGAAAAGATCCCTTCAAAGTAATTATTGGGGCGTTTTAAAAAAGTCAAGTGTTTTTTGAAAAAATATGAAACTATTTTTAAAAAACATAAAAACAATGCAGGAAAATTTAAAAAACCTGCATTTGAATATAAAATCCTATTGAAAAGTAGGAGGGATGTAAAAATTGATGGTATGTCAAAATGTTGTGCCATCGCACTCGGAGTATTCCGAGAGACTATTATTATAAAAGGAGGAATTAGCATATTATGAGAAAAGCAATTATTACTGTAGCACCTACTGGTGAAGGTGCTACAAAAAAAGATAATCCTGCATTACCAATAACACCAAAGGAAATAGCAGAATCAGTATACGAAAGTTATAAGGTAGGTGCTGCTGTTGCACACCTTCATATGCGTGATGATGAAGGTAAACCCACAATGTCAATAGACAAATTTAGAGAAACTGTTAATTTAATTCGTGAGAAATGTGATATTGTAATTAATTTAACATCCTCTGGTGATAAAGATGCTGGTGATGAAGAAAGAATGATTCATATAGCAGAATTGAAGCCCGAGATAGCATCCTTTGATGCTGGAACTATGAATTGGATGAATGATCACATATTTTATAACAGTCCACAATTTTTAGAGAAATTAGGCAATGTAATGTTAGAGAATGATGTTAAACCTGAGATTGAGGTATTTGACGTTGGTATGATAAATAATTCAATTCATTATATGAAAGAAGGAATATTAAAACAACCTTTACATTATCAATTTGTATTAGGAGTAGGTGGAGGTATGCCAGCTACGATAGAAAATCTTATTTTCATGACAAGACAAATACCACCAAATTCGACTTGGTCAGCATTTGGAGTTGGAAGGCATCATATACCAATAATGGCTGCATCTTTATTATTAGGTGGTGACGTTCGTGTTGGTTTTGAAGACAATATCTATTATGACAAAGGAGTTCTGGCTAAATCAAATGCACAATTGGTAGAGAGGGCGGCTAGATTAGTAAAAGAATTTAATAGAGAATTAGCAACACCAGACGATGTTAGAGAATTATTTAAATTAAGAAAGTATTAGTTAAAATAAAAGTTTATATAACTGTTTACTTTCTTGTGAAATTCTTGTTTTAATAATATTAAATAGATAAACTTAGACACCCGTGGATTTATTATTCTTTTACAATAAATCATGGGTGTTTATTATGTTTTAATAAATAACTAAAATATATTTTATTTTAGATTCAATATGATATAATCTAAAATAGGGTGCGAGCTGCGAAGCAGCACGCAAATGCGTGATGTTTCCTCTTGAAATTAAAGTAATTTCATTAGTAAGTTATTAACATATAGTAGGAAAATCCTATCAGGTAATACCTAACCAGTAGCCTGTACCTAGTCCTTGGAGCCAAAATGGTAACATTAGGTTTAAGCGTAGGGCGGGGAGCAAACGAGCCGAAACGAAAGTGAAACTATTGAGCCGCGAAATTATTATCTAAAAGAAAAGGTCGATACCGTCTTATTAGTAGCAGACAATATTAAATAAATCGTAATGGTAAGATTTATTTAACTTTTCCGAGGTCTGAGTGCTTGGCGAGTTTGATGAGAAATATGTTAATAGA
>CAZLPH010000196.1:0-4207 GCA_964561345.1 uncultured Candidatus Epulonipiscium sp. | reverse complement strand
ACTCCAATACCATTAATCATGGTAGTATGAGAATCAGTTCCCACAAGTGTATCAGGAATAATGACATCTTCCCCTTCTGATTTTATCGTTGCAACGCTGGCCAGGTATTCCAAGTTGACCTGGTGGACAATCCCAATAGATGGGGGAAATACACGAAAGTTTGAAAAAGAATTCTGTGCCCATTTTAGGAGCTCATATCTTTCGCTATTTCTTTCAAATTCCTTTTCGGTATTAAGATTTAATGCCTCATCACTGCCAGAATAATCAACCATCACTGAGTGATCAATGACAAGATCCACAGGGACAATAGGATTAATTTTACTTGGGTCTCCGCCCATTTCTTCTATTTTAGTCCTCATTGTTGCTAAATCGACCACAACAGGAATCCCTGTAAAGTCCTGAAGTACAATTCTAGAAGGAATAAATGGAATATCATTTTTTTCTTCTAGGTTAGGCCAGGAAGCAATTCTTTTGATGTGTTCCATTGTAACAAGTTTCTTGTCGTAATTTCTTAAGGCACCTTCTAAAAGAATCTTAAGAGAATAGGGAAGCCTGTTAACATTATCAATGCCCAGCTCTTTTAAAGATATAATATCATGATAAACATAATCTTTGCCATTTGCGGATAGGTTCTTTTTATTAAGACCAACTGTAGTTTTCATATGGTTCCTCCTTATTCTAATTAGTATACATTGGCTGGGTGTTTTTTTCAATAAATGCATGAAGTATTTCATATAATTAACCTAAATAAATAGCATCTAACAAGATTATTAGAACAATGTAAGGCATACTTAGACCAAGAGGCTCACACAGACCACCCACCTACCAGTATTACTTATATGGGAATGGCAGCAGCCAACTTAAGCCTGGCCTACCTACTAACCAAGCAAGATCATTACCTAGAAGAAGCATAGAAGAAGCTCTAATTCTATTTCAGCCTTTGTGCGTGAAATAATGACACCTCAAAGGCCAGATGATGTTAGAGAGATCATACTCAAAACCCTTTGCATCGAGAATAAGACCAAAAAAGAAAATGTACACTCTGGATCTCAGTTATAAAAGAGAAAGAGCAAGTTGTCAAATATGCTCTCTACCAAGGCACATTCCTTAAGCTAAATAATGATAAGTTATATAATAATCAGACAAAAGGAAACTTTTTTGTTAAGCTATAAAATTTAAAAAGAGGCCCGCGACATTATGATTTGTCGTGGGTCTCTTCTTAGTTCACTACATCTAACCATATAATTCACTACATCTAGTCGCATAAATAGATATAATAGATATAATCTAATCTATGTATACACTATACCATTCAAGTTGCGGACATATTCTTGATAACTTACACATTATAACAAACATAGGGGATGAAAAATTTGATACTTATACTATTCGATGCAATGACAGATGAAGAAATAAACTTTAGCAATACTCTTTTTTTGAATACAAATAAAAAAATGTATCATATGGCTTTTAATATATTAGGGGACAGAGTTGATTCGGAACTCGTAGTGGAAGAAACCTTCTTTAAAATTATAGGGTCTATTGAAGAAATTATGACACTATCATGTGAACAAGTAGAGCCTTATTGTCTTATACTATTGAAAAATGAAATAGTAAAGCTAATAAAAAAACGCAATAAAATCGTCTATATGGAAAATCTAGATTACTCTAGTCCTAGGTCAGCTGACTATAATCAAGCATTATCTGCCAAGCTGACTAAGGAATTAGCCGCAAATATAGCCTTATTACCATTAGAGTCTCAGAACATCCTGTTTTTAGGATATTGTTTCGATAGCACCCTTACGGAAATCGATAAGATACTAGAGACGGAAAATGCCATGGGTAAATTGCGGTCTGCACAGAAGATGTTAAGTGGACTTATTGGGTTGGGGAGTTATAGAATTGACTATAATGCAATGAAAAATGCCTGTCAAATAGCTCTTGACCAAGAGTCTAAGGTCTATGAATATACCATAGAATTAAGTGGTTCAAATGATTCTAAAGATCTCAAGCACAGACAAAAAGTAGGTTAAATAACATAAATTGCGTTGCAAGTGTTAGTTGAATATCCTATGATTCTAAGGTATACTAATTAAATATAATAAAACTCTGGAATAATCCTCTAGCCGCATAATGGCCATAGGGGATTATTCTTTGTCTTTAGACCAAACATCTAAATCAAAGTAAAATGACACTGTTATAACTTAAATAAAATAGCCAGAACCATAGAGGAGAAAAAATATGTGTGCAAGTAGAAAAAAGGCCTTTGAATATAATAACAAACAAGAATTCAAAACAAATTTAGTTGAGTGGATTGGTGATGTGCTATATGATCATCTGCCTGAACATGGATATGATGTCAGGGACGAACAAATATTCACAGCCTTTCAAATTGCAGATGCTTTTTGTGATAAAAAAATTCACTTAGGGGAAGCAGGACTTGGAACTGGCAAAACATTTGCCTATTTACTATCCGCAATCCCTTACGCCCACTTTACCGGCAAACCAGTTGTCATTGCCTGTGCCACCACAGCACTTCAAGAACAGCTGGCGGGGCCAGGTGGGGACATTAGAGCCCTATCTGAACTGCTGGGACTTGAAATCGATGCCCGGATGGCCAAAGACCCACATCAATATATTTGTGATGTTAGGGCAAGTGAAAACATAGATGATTTTGATGATGAATTTAACCACATCCACGACTGGTTAAAGACAACTAAACTAGGCGAGCGTTCAGAAATACCGGCCATCTCAGATCGTCTATGGAATACAATCAAATGGGAAGAGTCTATGGATTGCAGCATATGCTCTAGCCGAGGCTATTGTAAGCCTGTGAGAGCAAGAGAGCAGTATAGACTAACAAAAGACCTACTTATTGTGGACCACGAAACATTCTTTCATGATTTATGGACCAGGGAGGAGCGATTAGCCAATGGCCAGTCTGCCATTCTACCAGACTACAGTGGGGTTATTTTTGATGAGGGTCACAAAGTTTTACTGCCTGCCTCTATGGAAGCTGGGCAATATATTAGCAAAGTGGAAATGGATACCATGGTGTCTACTCTTGAAGACCTACAAGGTGCTAGAGATTCCTTGTTATTACTTGCTGATAAGATAGAAGGTAACTCAGATGATTTTTTTGCCCAACTGCAAGAAGCTGCAATAGCCGGTGAAAGTCCAGAAAGGATGCCAATTCAAAGAAACTCAGCATTATTAAAAGCTGCAACAACCTTTCATGAAACATTAAATGAGCTTCTTGAAGATATGCAAATCGAGCAAGAACTATATACGGAGTCTTTAACCCTTACCATCATACAGGCCTACGAGGCACAAATTGAAAGAGCAACGGAAGCTTTAGGAGAATTCCGAAAAAACCAAGGTGTAAGTGTTATTTCTTGGGTGGACCAGAAGGATCATAGTTTTTGGGTTGTTCCCCGTACCATAGGTGACTTATTAAACAGACATTTGTTCCAAAAAAACCTACCGATTATATTCACATCTGCTACCTTAAGCAATAAAGGCGATTTTGATTATTTTTCAAGAACACTAGGCCTCAAAAACCCTTCTTGTTCAACGATCGGTAGTCCTTTTGACTTAGAAAACCAAGTTGTCATTCAGTTGTCAGAAAGCAATCACAAAATTCAAGACCTCGCTACTTTATTAAAAGAAAATGGGGGACGTGCCCTTGTTCTTACTAATACCTTGGAAGAGACGAAAAGAATCAGAAGGAAATTACAAGGGTACAGCTTTCCTTTTGACATGATATGGGAAGATAAGGGCGAACGTGGTTATCTTGTTAGAAAGTTTAAAGATGAAGAAACATCAGTTTTAATTGGCGCTGACTTCTGGGAAGGGATTGACATTCCTGGAGACTCCCTGACCTTAGTTATTATTTGGGAACTCCCTCTAAAAGGTCTAGATCCCTTAATAGAAGCTCAACGCAAGGAAGCCATAAATCAAGGCCTAGATCCTGTTACGGCAGTTGATTACCCTGAAATGGCACTTAAACTAAAACAAGGGTGTGGCAGATTAATTAGGACAGAGCATGACAAGGGAACAATCGTTATCTTAGACCCTGTTGTAGGAACACCATGGGAAAGCTATGTCATGGGCGCACTACCTTCAGCCTAGTTTTTTCTTTAAATTGTTGCATAGTTGCATTAAAGAGATATAGTTGATACAATTCAGATTATAAAACCATCATTAA
>CAZLPH010000195.1:2890-4241 GCA_964561345.1 uncultured Candidatus Epulonipiscium sp. | reverse complement strand
TGAGAGAAATCAAGTATAATGACTATGCCAAAGAAGCATTAGATGGACTCACTAAAGGGGCTTTTTTAAATGTAACCCATGAAGGCCGAGACAATACAATGACAATAGGGTGGGGAAGTATTAGTTATATTTGGCGAAAGCCAGTTTTTATGGTCATGGTGCGTTACTCAAGGCATACATACACAATGCTAGATGAGGCAAGAGAGTTTACCGTGAGTATTCCATTTGGAGATAACTTTAAACAAGCACTTGCTCTTTGCGGAAGCAAATCTGGGAGAGATATAGATAAGTTTCAAAGTTGTAATTTCCCTCGTGTAAGGGCAAACAAAGTTAATGCGCCGCTTATTTCAGGGTGTAATCTGCACTATGAATGCAAGGTGCTTTACAAACAAGTATTAGACCCAGCAGCTTTAGAGCCGGGGCTTAGTAATAAGTTTTATGGTAATGATGATCTGCATGTCTTATATTACGCAGAGATTGTAGGAACATACTTAGAAGATAACTAAAGGAGCCATACATGAGATTAAATAGTTATATTAGCTCTACAGGCATTAGCTCAAGGCGAGGAGCTGATAAGCTAATAGAGCAGGGAAAAGTACAGATTAATGGTAAACCAGCAGTCCTAGGCATCAGGGTAAAAGATGGGGACCAAGTAACAGTGGACGGCAAGTTACTAGAGCCAAAAGAAAATGACGTTTATATTGCTTTTAATAAGCCCGTAGGGATTACTTGTACCACGGAAAGACATATTAAAGGGAATATTATTGATTTTATTAATTACCCAGAAAGAATCTTTCCAATCGGCCGGTTAGATAAAGACTCAGAAGGGCTTATTCTTTTGACAAACGATGGCAGTATCGTAAATAAAATTCTCAGGGAAGAAAATAACCATGAAAAAGAATATATTGTAACGGTTAATAAACAAATAACACCTGAGTTTATTAAAGGGATGTCTAATGGGGTTAAGATATTTAATCCTGTAAAAAAAGAACATACTGTTACAAAAAAATGCAAAATAGACCAAATTAATGATCGCAGCTTTAAGATCACCCTATCTCAAGGGCTTAATCGGCAGATTCGCAGAATGTGTTCTCAGTTTGGCTACCAGGTGGTCAAGCTAAAGCGGATTAAGATTATGGCTATTACACTAGAAGGAATAGAGCTAGGTAGCTGGAGAAATCTAACGAAAGCAGAGCTAGATAAAATACACACTTAAACGATATAAAAACAGGAGGCATAAAGATGATTCACTCTAAAGATCAAATCATTCATATATACACAGAAAAAACAAGCTATATTATTGGCATAACCCCATCAGGCCATCTTGAAAACATTTATTATGGCAAAAAGA
>CAZLPH010000195.1:0-2790 GCA_964561345.1 uncultured Candidatus Epulonipiscium sp. | reverse complement strand
AAAAAGAGATTCAGGCTACGGCAATACCACAGCATATTCTCAGGATAATACTGACTTTAGCTTAGATGTTATGAGCGCAGAGTATTCAACCGTTGGTAAGGGGGATTACAGGGAGCATGCATTAGAAGCAGTTATGCCAGACGGCAGTTATACGGCGGACTTTATATATAAAGACCATTTAATTTATGAAGGAAAAAATAAGCTAGAAAATATGCCTTCTGCTAGGGGAGAAAAAGAGGCATGTGAGACTTTGGAAATACAGCTTTATGATCAGGTTTGTGATGTGACATTAACCCTATACTACACAGGATTTTATAAAAGCAATGTTATAACCCGTAGTAGTAAAATTACCAATCATCATGAAAATTCTATGGCCATCAGAAAGATTATGAGTATGCAGTTAGATTTGCCGCAGAGTGATTATGACCTTGTTACATTTGATGGCTTGTGGGGGAGAGAACGCCACAAACATATTAAGCCCCTATCACAGGGCAGATTTGTTGTGGATTCCAAAACAGGGGTATCTTCAAATAGGCATAACCCTTTTATTATGCTCAAAAAAAGAGACGCTACAGAGCATTACGGAGACTGCTACGCTTCAAATTTAATCTATGCAGGTAATCATTATGAGGTAGCAGAAGTCTCACCTTTTGGTAAAACAAGAATTCTAAGCGGTATTAATCCTCATTGCTTTGATTGGAAGCTTGGAACTAATGAAACATTCCAAACACCAGAGGCGGTACTTACCTTTAGTGACCAAGGCCTTAATGGCATTAGCCAAAACATGCATCACTTTGTCAGTAATCATATTGTTCGTGGCAGCTGGGCGAAAAAAGAAAGACCAGTGCTCCTTAACAACTGGGAAGCAACCTATTTTGATTTTAATGAAGAGAAGTTGGAGGCTTTAATTCAAGAAGCTGCTCACGCAGGGATTGAGTTATTTGTTCTTGATGATGGCTGGTTTGGAGAAAGAAACGGGGATAATTCTTCTCTAGGAGATTGGTTTGTTAACACAAAAAAATTACCTGGGGGACTAGGTGGACTTGCAAAAACTGTTAATGATCAAGGGATGATGTTCGGGATTTGGGTAGAGCCGGAAATGATCAATCATAATAGTAGGCTCTATGAGAAACATCCTGAGTGGGCTGTTCAGATTCCAAACAGAAGGCCTTCTCAAGGTAGAAACCAGATGGTATTAGATTTTACAAGGCAAGATGTTAGGGACTATATTGTAGAAAGTCTGGTAAAGGTATTCTCATCTGCCAACATAGAATACGTCAAGTGGGATATGAACCGCAATTTTTCCGATATGTTTTCCTTAGAGCTGCCAAGAGATAGGCAGGGAGAGTTTTTTCACAGGTATGTCCTTGGCGTTTATGAGGTTTTAGATCAGATAACAAAAGTTTTCCCAAATATATTATTTGAATCTTGCTCAGCAGGTGGGAATAGGTTTGATTTAAGTTTACTATGCTATATGCCGCAAACCTGGACATCGGATAATACAGATGCCCTCCAGCGCCTATATATTCAAAGTGGAACAAGCTATGGTTATCCATTATCGGCTATGGGGGCTCATGTTTCCGCCGTACCCAATCATCAAACCCTTCGCAGTACGCCCATTGAAACAAGGTTTAATGTGGCTATGTTTGGGGTTTTAGGATATGAGCTGGACTTAAGCAAATTATCAAAGGGTGAAAAGCAGATTATTAAAGAGCAGATTGCATTTTATAAAAAGCACCGGGCGCTTCTGCAATTTGGACAATTCTACCGCCTAGATGATATTTTTGACAATAACATTGCCTCATGGATGGTTGTCTCAGAAGATAGGAAAAAAGGAATTTTAGGATTGTTTCAAAAACTAACAAACTCAAGTCCAGCCATTGATATTATCAAAACAGTAGAACTAAGGGAAGATGCTATATATACGATTTCTAATCGTAAGCAATTTATATTAGCTGATGAGAAGCAGGACCTAATCAAAGAAGGTATGAAACCTGTAGAAACTGAGTGTTATGAGGCTTATGGTGATCTCCTAAATAGGGCCGGCATTAAACTTAGCCAGCAGTTTTGCGCCAGCGGTTATAATGAAAAAATTCGTGTGATGAATGACTTCGGCTCAAGAGCCTATATATTTGAGCAAAAGGATTAGAAAAACAATAAATCATGGCCTCTCATTAGAATAATGAGAGGCCATGATTTTACAATATAAAATAAGAAATTATTTCATTTCTACTGTGTATTTTCCTTTTAACTCATCTTGCTTAGCAGCGTAAGCTGCGTTTTGCTTGTTGGCAGTCACTTGTTGCATAACTTGGTCTTTTACATCATCAAAAGAAACTTCTTCTGGGTTTGTAATTGAATCAAGCTGGATGATGTGGTAACCAAACTGAGTTTGTACTGGCTCACTGATTTCACCAGGCGTCATGTTAAATGCAGCTTCTTCAAATTCTGGTACCATTCTGCCACGTGTAAACTCTCCAAGCGCTCCGCCTTGCTCTTTTGAAGGACATGATGAATATTTCATTGCAGCATCTGCAAATGAAAGGCCACCCTTGATTTCTTCTAATGCTTTATCAGCTGTTTCCTTGTCTTCTACTAAAATATGCTTAGCGTTAGCTGATACTTCAGCTTTAAACTGCTCAGTGTTACTCTCAAAGAATGCTTTGGCTTCAGCTTCATCAGCTGTAACTGATGTCATTAAGTTGTTTGCAGCATATTGAATTAATAAAGATTTTTCCATTTGCTTTAAAACTGTTTGGAAAGCTTCTTCTTCTGCAATATTATTTGCAA
>CAZLPH010000194.1:0-4292 GCA_964561345.1 uncultured Candidatus Epulonipiscium sp. | reverse complement strand
AGGAGTTCTTCCTCTCTATTTCTTTTTGTTAAAATATCTAGGCGGTATCTTTTACCATCACGCCCCTCACCTTCATAGACTGTAACCCCAAATCCTTTTTCTCTCATATGGCTTATGAGTTCGGTATTTTTTTCCATCAGGTTTACAATTAGGCTATTGTAGCCGATTGCAAGTTTGTTTTCAATAGCACCGCCTATAAGGATACCAATGCCATAACCAATCGCATAAACAAGCATGGCTAAAGGCCCCTGATCACCACTAAAGACAAGGGATAAGCCAAAGACATAGATTAAAGCTTCTACAAAGCCAAGCATAGAAGCAATTGTGGTCATATTTTTTATAAGAAATATGGTCCGTAGTGTTAACATTGGCACATAAACTAATTGTAGTAATAATATGAGTACTATTTCTTTCATTATGCCTTCTTCACGAATTCAGTCTTCAGCTCCATAGGGCCAAAACCGTCAACTCTACAGTCAATATCATGATCTGCGTCAACTAATCTAATATTCTTTACTTTTGTTCCTATTTTTATAGGGGTTGAACTTCCCTTTACTTTCAGGTCTTTAATAAGGGTTACTGTATCACCGTCATTTAATATGGTGCCATGGGCATCCTTATACACCTTTTCTTTTGCTTCGCTTTCTCCATCCGATGCCATTGTCCACTCATAGGCACATTCGGGGCAGATTAAAAGGTTGCCATCTTCATAGGTATACTCTGAATCACATTTTGGGCAGTTTGGTAAATCGTTCATCGTGTCATCTCCTTCATTCATTCATTAATCTTTGCAAAGCCTATGATATCACAGTTCTCCTATATTCACAAACCCTGCCCTGGGGTATAACGACCAATGATTGCTTCTGCTACTTGAATACCATCTACGGCTGCAGAAGTTATGCCTCCAGCATATCCTGCCCCTTCCCCTGCTGGGTACAAGCCTTTGATGTTACTTTCATACTGACAATCCCGCTTAAGACGTATGGGGGAAGAACTTCTGGTTTCTGGCCCTGTCATGACTGCTGCCGGATTTGAGAAGCCTTTTAGCTTTCTATCAAATGCACTTATCCCTTCTTTTATAGCCTCAACTGCAAAATCTGGTAAGCAATCAGCTAGATTTGTCCAGGTTACTTTTGGCAAGTAAGATGGCTTTATTTCCTCTGCCTCTTTAGATGGTAAGTCCGCCATAAAGTCACCAACAAGCTGAGCCGGGGCATTATAAGTGTCTCCTACAAGTTTAAAGGCTTTTTGCTCATATTCCCTTTGCAGATACATGCCTGCTAATGGGTGGTCACTTTTATAATCTTCAGGTCCTATGTTAACCAAAACAGCACTATTGGCATTAGGCTGGTTTCTTTTATGCTCACTCATGCCATTGGTTACAATACCACCCGCCTCAGAAGATGATCCCACAACCATTCCCCCTGGGCACATACAAAAGGTGTAAACTCCTCTGCCATTTTTAGCCCTATGGGATAGTTTATACTCGGCTGCCCCTAACCTTGGATGGTCAGAAAATTTACCATACTGAGACCGATTCACAAGTTTTTGTGGGTGTTCTATTCGCACGCCAATGGAAAAGGACTTTTGAATAATGTCTACTTTATTTGTGTAAAGCATTTCAAATGTATCCCTAGCACTATGGCCTATAGCAAGTATTACAACCTCCGCTGGAAGAAGTTCTTTATTGTTGATGGTCACACCTATGACCTTGTTATGATCCATGGCTATATTCGTCACCACGGTATTAAATCTAAATTCTCCCCCTAAACTAATAATACTTTTTCTCATATTTGATACCACATCTCTGAGAATATCTGTTCCCACATGGGGTTTTTGTTTGTATAGAATTTCTTCTGGCGCCCCTGCTTTTACAAATTCCTCTAAGACTTTTCGGCAACGGGTATTTTTAATTTGAGTCGTTAACTTTCCATCGGAGAAAGTACCTGCTCCCCCCTCCCCAAATTGCACATTGGAATTAGGGTTTAGAATGCCCTTTTCCCAAAAAAGCGCCACATCCTTCGCCCTCTCATTGACTTTTTTGCCCCGTTCAAGGACCAGAGGCTTATAGCCTCTTTGAGCCAATATAAGAGCTGCAAACAGGCCACAAGGACCACTACCTACAATAACAGGTCGTAAATTCAGGGCTTGGCCTCCCCCTTTTACTGCTTCATAGCCATCATCACCAGTTTTTATTCTTTGTATGTTTTTCAATCGCCTTAAAATACTGTCTTCGTCTTTTACTTCAACGTCTATTGTGTAAACAAAATATAGCATGTCTTTTTTCCGCGCATCAACTGATTGTTTATAAATACGATAGGATATCAAATCACTTGGCTTTATTTTAAGCCTCTTAATAACCTTATCTTTTATATTTTTCTCATCTTCATGGATAGTGAGCTTTATCTCTGGTACTCTTAGCATAGTTCTCTCCTTATTTTAATGTTATTTTCTTTAAATTATACCACAAAACCCCCATTCAAAAGTACCTTCATGTTTTTTGAATGGGGGTTTTGTTAGCTAACTATTTTATTATGCCATTAGAACTGATACTTCATTGGCCCATTTGATAGATTCTAGATAGTCCTGGCCCAATATGGCTGGGTCAATTTTTTCTTTGACTGAAATTTTTGCAACCTCTATCCAATCTCCTCGCTCATAAGCTAATAATAGCTTATAGATAGGGTACAGTTTTCCTTTACTTTCAATTAAAGCTTCTTTAATAGGCCTCGTTAAAGCAATATCTTCTAAGGCTTCTTCCATGGTTTTGTCTAGCATAGCATCTAGTGTGCTAAAAAGCCCCATCATAGAAGCCTCATGCCTCATAGTCCCCTTGTTATGCCTAGAGATTTCTTCTGCAAATTTGGTCCTAACCAGTGACATAACAACCAATTCTTTAGGCTTGTTTTTTCCCATATCTTGAAGCATAAGGATACTGACCCATCGTTCTATTTCATCTAGTCCCATATAGGTTAATCCTATTTTAATGGATTCGATTAAAGTTTTCTTAGACCTATGACTAATAACTTTCATAAACCGATAGGCTAAGTTTATATCTTTTTCAATAATACCAGCTAAGACTTGATAAGATGGCTCTTCTTTCTTTAATTCCCATAACATACGTGTATATTGGGTTCTTGAAGAAGTTCTAGTATTTGCCCTACTAATAATACTTGGTTTACTAAAGAAATACCCCTGAAATAAATGAAATCCCATTTTCTTGGCCTGTTGAAATACTTCTTCGGTTTCTACCTTCTCAGCTAATATAACTTTTCTATCTGCAAGGGCTCTTTTAACATCGTCTTCTATTGTGTCTAACGGTGTCTGAAGCAAATCAAACTTAATAATTTTAGCAAGGGAAATTAGGGGATATTCCTCATAGTCTTCTATAAAATCATCAAGGGCTATTTTATAACCTTTATTCTTGAGTTCTTCTAATCGGTTGATCAACCTACTATCGACCTTTACATCTTCGAGTATTTCTACGACCAATTGGTCTGCTGGAATTAATTCTAATGAATCTGAATGAATAAACTCATCATCAAAGTTTACAAAGGCATATTTATTTTCTACAATATTATGTACACCCTCCTCAAATAAACCACTTATAACAGTGGCTGTGGCTTTTTGAGATGATACGCCCCCAAAAGCAGTGGCCCCACTATCTAATCTAAATAAAAGTTCATAGCCAAAAACATCAAGTCTTTTGTTAAAAATAGGCTGTCTAGCAATAAACATTATTTCCCCCCTTTTTACTAACCTTAATAGTATTATTATAACACTTAATTCTATGTAGTGTGTTAATTTTTTATATTCTCTATGGTATACTTTATCACATCTAATTAGATAATGTTAGCCGAATATTATCTAATTAAATGATATTTATTGTCATATACACAAAAAAATCCGTAACTTAGATTATCTAAGTTACGGATTTTAATTGCTTTTATTTAGTATTCCATTTCTGCAAGTCTTTGATAGCTTTTTAGTCTTTCTTTAGCATCTTCTGCAGCTTGATCAAATAATATTTCTGCCTCTTCTGGGAATGATCTTGTTAGTGAAGAGTATCTTACTTCTGTCATAAGGTGTTCTTTGTAGTCTTTTGTAGGCTCTTTAGAATCTAAGATAAATGGATTCTTGCCTTCTTCTGCCAGCGTTGGGTTGTATCTGTACATGTGCCAGTAACCTGCTTCTACTGCATTTTTGGTTATTTGCTGTGCTGTACCCATTCCAGTTGTAATACCATGGTTAATACATGGTGCGTAAGCAATAATGAGTGATGGTCCTGGATA
>CAZLPH010000193.1:3129-4303 GCA_964561345.1 uncultured Candidatus Epulonipiscium sp. | reverse complement strand
GTGCACAAATATGATTGTTTGGACTATTTTATGGTTGATCCCCACTTTGGTGGAGACAAAGCACTAGAAGAGTTATCCGCAGCATTACATGAAAATAATTTTAGACATATCCATTAATCATACAGGAACAGCTAATAAATGGTTTAATAAAGAAGGTCTTTTTTTCGATAAGACAATAGGTGCTTATAATAATAAGGATTCTAAAGAAAGAGAATACTACTTTTTTGAAGAAGATTCCAATCAGTATAAAGCATGGTTTGATGTGGAGACACTCCCAACCCTTAATTACACGTCCCAAGAATTAAGAGAAATAGTATATAAGCGTGCGGATTCTGTCCTTAAAAAATGGCTGAAGCCACCCTATAATATTGATGGCTGGCGATTTGATGTAGCTGATGTTATGGCGAGAAATGGCGACATTCAGTTACAGCATGAGATATGGCCAGAGATTAGAAAAAGCATTAAAGAAGAAAATCCTAATGCCTATATTTTAGCAGAGGACTGGGGTGATTGTGTGGAATATCTTAAAGGAGATGAGTGGGACTCACCAATGAATTATTTTGGCTGTGCAAGACCGATTCGTCAGTTTTTGGGAGAAATCGATTTGTTTCATGCAAGAAGAGAAGAACTTAGGAGTGTAAAATACAAGCTAACGGCTAAGGATTTAAGTAACCGGATTATGCAACATCTCGGAAAGCTTCCCTACGTTATTCAAGAGAACCAATTCAATTTATTAAATAGCCATGATATTCATAGGCTTCACTATAATAAAGAGATTAATAAGGATGAGTACAGAGGGGCTGTGATCATGCTATTTACACTAATAGGAGCTACCAACATTTATTATGGTGATGAAGTAGGGATTGACGGTAGAACAACGGACACAGAAGGTTTCAGATATCCTATGCCTTGGGCTGAAGAATTTGAAAAGGAATCTTCTTACCAACTGTATCAAAAATTAGCTTATATTAAAAGAGAAAATAAGGCGTTTACAGAAGGTGGATTTAAAATAATCAGTGACAACGATTATGTCATATCATATGCGAGATTTACGAGTGACCAAGTATGGATTGTTGTTTGTTCGACAGATGATTGTATAAGACAAATAGAAATTCCCCTTAGGGCTTTTGGAAAGCAAAGATATACGAATAAGGAGGATGCATTAGGCATGGAA
>CAZLPH010000193.1:0-3029 GCA_964561345.1 uncultured Candidatus Epulonipiscium sp. | reverse complement strand
GCATGGAAATGAAAAAAGAAGTTTAAGAACAATGTTAAAACTGAAAAAAGGATAACTTTTACAAATGGCATACAGTTTAGACTAATAGCTGTATTCTTATTGCCGGTGTGCTGTATTATTCTGTTAGGAACAGTGTCCTACAGAAGGGCATCAGATATTATTTTTGCGCTTTTATGTCACAAATGTATTATCTCACAACATGCCGTAGTATTACGACAAGAAAGACTGGGAATTAATATATATATTACCTCTTATGCTAGGAAACCTTTATTAGTATGTGATATCATAGGGTTAATGGGTAATGTTAATCAGATCCTTGAATTGCTTACCCAAAAGCTTGTAAGATTTATAAAACAGATAAGTGGAGGCACTCTATGATCACACTAAAAGATATTGCAAAAGAAGCTGGCGTTAGTACTGTAACAGTCTCCAATGTAATTAATGGTAGAAATAAAAAGGTATCCTTGGCTACAATAGAAAAGGTTAATGAAATTATAGACAAATATAATTATTCCCCAAATGCAACAGCAAGAAGTCTCGCAATGAAGAAATCAAAAATTATAGGTGTTGTGATCCCAAACGTAGACGAAATGGAAAACTTCCTAGAAAACTCATATAATGCAGAGATGCTAGGTGTTTTAGAGCGTATAATACGTAAGAATGGATACTACTTAATGGTGAGATGTGTTAAAGAGGCAACGGAGATACTACCGACTCTTTCGAATTGGAATGTAGATGGGGCGATATTTCTTGGGATTTTTAAAGAGGATGCAGCAGAAATTCGTAAGAGAATGAAGTGTCATATGATTTTTCTAGATACTTATTTTGAAGGTATGAAATTAGCCAACATAGGTGTAGATGACTATAAGGGTGGCTATTTGGCAGGAAAACACATGCTAGCAAACGGACACTCTAAGATAGCTTTTGCAGGTCCACATAATAGCAGTGAAGGTGTTATTCAAGAGCGCTATAGAGGATTTTCAGATGTTATGTTAGAGTGGGGCTTAGAGGTTCCGCAGGAAAGAATATTTATAGCAGATACTTTTTATGAGCATGGAATAGCTGTGGGAAAGAAAATTGCTATTTCAAAAGAAAATATTACAGCCGTGGTTTCCATGTCAGACATGCTTGCTTTAGGTATTATGGAGGGTTTACGATTAAGTGGGATGAAGATACCGGAGGATATTTCAATTATTGGTTTTGATAATTCACCAGAGTGTAGATATTCTACACCACAGCTTACTTCAGTATCCCAAAACATACCAATGAAAGCGGAGTTAGCAGTTGATTACTTATTACAGATGATTGATGAAAATAAGAATATGATAATTGACGTAAAAGTAGATGTTGAAATTGTAGAAAGGCAGTCGGTTAGAAGATTATAGCTCGCAATTAATTTTGCGAGCTATAATCTTCTAACCATAAGAAAAAACAGAAGGCTATTTGTCAAAATAAACAGAACTTTTTTTAGTCCTGGTTTCGGTTATCATTTTAATAGGGATAACAGTAATGGTTTTTAGGAGTCAACGTATTGATGGGAGCCAAAACATATGGTGTTGGAGGTCATTCCAATGTCTCAGGCTCTGCAAAGTTTCCTAGCCCATTTTACCATAAAAGGTTGATTAATCCATGCTTTCTGATATTATTAAACCTATATGTAAAAGCACAATAGGTTGGAAATGATGGAAGGAATGACTATGGAAAAGAAAAAAAACAAGATTTTATCGATGAGCACAATAATTGTTATTTTAATGATATGGCTTATGGTTACATCTCTTAATTTAGTTGATCCTAAATTAGTGCCTCACCCAGGGGCAGTGGTAAAAGCATTTGGGGAGATTATAAAAAATGGCTATCGAAACTATACATTATTAGAGCATTTATCTGCCAGTTTAGGGAGACTTCTGACGGCACTTTTGGCGGCTATAGTAGTAGGGGTGCCTTTAGGGCTTTACAGTGGCTATAACGACAAGGTCAAGGCAATATTAGATCCTATTATAGAATTCTATAGGCCATTACCACCCTTGGCTTATTATACTATTTTAATATTGTGGTTAGGAATTGATAACTCATCTAAGATTGTGCTCTTATTCTTGGCGAGTTTTGCTCCCATCTATATTGCTTGTGTATCAGCAGTGCAGAAGGTAAAAGAAGATTATATGAAAAGTGCTTATGTTGTTGGTGCCAGTAAAAAACAAGTGTTTTTTTATGTTATTTTCCCAGCTTGTTTGCCAGATATATTTATCGGATTGAGAACTGGACTAGGTGTTGCCTATACGACCTTAGTATCTTCAGAGATGGTTGCAGCCAAATCAGGCATCGGGTGGATGGTACTAGATGCAAGTCGCTACTTAAGAAGTGATATTATATTCCTAGGGATAATTATAATGGGGATAACAGGTGTCTTATTAGACAAAGGCATACAACTTATTGAGCATAGATTGGTTCCTTGGAAGGGGAAAGAATAGGTTAAAATACAGGAGGGAAAAAATGAAGAAAAAACACATCCTATTAAAGACCGTTTTTGTTGTAATGTCTTTAATGCTATTCACAAGTTGTCAAAAATCAGGCGGAAGCAAAGGGGAATTAACGGTTGTTAATATTGGGACCCAAAGGATTCCAAATGGCGAAAAAATTGCTATTGATAAAAAATATTTTGAAGAAGAATTTGGTGTAGCAGTTAATATAATAGAATTTAATGCTGGTGATATAAGAAATGCATTAGTATCAAAAGACATTGATTTTGCACATCTTGGGGTATCATCAGGGGTACTAGGAATTGCTAGTGGAATTGAAGCAGAGGTTATTTGGATTCACGAAGTTTTAGGAGAAGCCGAAAGACTAGTAGTAAAAAAAGGTTCAGGTATAGAGTCAATCCATGACCTTGTTGGCAAAAATGTAGCCACTGCTTTTTCTACAACAACTCATTACAGCTTACTAAAAGCAATGGAACTAAATGGTATAGCAGAAAAAGATGTGACATTATATGATATGCAAATGGTGGACATATACGCGGCCTGGCAGCGTGG
>CAZLPH010000192.1:0-4323 GCA_964561345.1 uncultured Candidatus Epulonipiscium sp. | reverse complement strand
GTGGATGGTAGTACAAAAACTTACGAATATACCTATCTATTTACATTTGAAAATGATATGATTTTATCAGTGAGATTTATCAATCAAAAAGAAATTTCAAAAACTGAAACGGTTTAAAAAAGATTATTTAGAGAGGTAGAGCATATGCTAAAACGATTTTATCCAGACTATTACATTAAATCTATTTTTGAAATAGATATAGATGATCTGCAAAGTAAAGGTATTAAAGCACTTATCTTTGACATTGACAATACCTTAGTGCCTTATGATATTCCAGTGCCATCTAAAGAAATAATTAAATTCTTTTCCCACTTACAAGAAAAAGGCTTTAAAATTTGTTTGTTTTCAAATAACAATAAGGAGAGGGTGCTTCGCTTTAATTCAGGTCTAAAACTATTGGCCATTCACAAAGCAAATAAACCCTTGACCATTAAGTTTAAAAGAGCAATGAAGCTCCTAGGGACCAATAAGAACTCAACTGCTATTGTTGGGGATCAAATATTTACAGATGTATATGGTGGGAACAGGGCTGGCGTAACCACAATTTTAGTGACACCAGTTAGTGATAAAGATGAATGGATTACTAAAGTTAAGCGTGGAATCGAAAGGAGCATCATTAATGCCTACGAAAAATCACGTGACAATTAATAAGCGGGTATCAGGGACTACGGGGGTTTATGGCCTTATAGGAAAGCCCGTAACCCTTAGCCTATCACCCCTGATTCACAATACAGTTTCAGGCTTATTAGAGATTGATTCAGTATATGTTACCTTTCCTGTTGAAGAAGGCGATTTACCTAAAGCAATAGCAGGTGCTCATGGACTTGGAATCAAGGGAATCAATGTGACCCACCCTTATAAGCAAGACGTTATTCCTTTACTAACCCATGTTGACCCCTTGGCTCTTAAAATAGGAGCCGTCAATACTCTGAAATACGAAAAGGGAGGCTATAGGGGCTATAATACAGACGCAGATGGGCTCTATACTTCTTTGGTGCAAAACAAGGTTAGCTTGCAAGACCAAGATACAGTGGTTCTAGGAGCTGGGGGTGCTGCTAGAGCAGTCTGTATGATGGCGGCTGAACATGGGGCTAAAAGTATTACAATTCTTAATCGTACACAAAGTAAGGCAGACTTACTAGCAATTGAAGTGAAAAAGTACTATAATATAGATGTAAGTGTATTATCCTTAGAAGAATGGGACATACTTCCAGATAAGTGTATCTGTTTTCAGACAACCAGTGTTGGTATGGCTCACTCTCAAGACAAAGCACCCATAGATGATTTGAAATTTTATAAGAAGATATCCGTAGCAGTAGACCTTATATATAACCCTTTCGAAACACTCTTTCTCAAAAATTCGAAAAGCCAAGGGAGTTATGTCATCAACGGGTTTGGAATGCTACTTTATCAAGCAATTAAGGCCTATGAGATTTGGAATAACATAGTCCTGACGGATATTCAATTAAAATTACTGCATGATAAAATAGAAGAAGAATATACCCGTTTGGACGTATAAACCCTTGCCGAAAGGAAAGAGTATGCGGGCAAATGAACAAGGATTTACAATGATTGAACTGCTACTTGTACTTTTAGGTGCAGTTCTTTTTTCAAGCATAGGTCTATCGGCCCACAAGGCGACAGATCGAATGCAGCTTTCTATGGCAGCAAGAAGTATCCAGACTTTAATCAGACAAACACAAGACCAAGCTTATGGTGAACAGGCAACACACGCCACAGCTTTTTATACAATAAGCGGGGAGTGTGCCCAAATTAAACACCTTAGTATATTAAGTAAAGTTACAATGCCTAAAGGTGTCCAGATTGAATACACTAATTTTCCAGATAGTAAGCTATACTTTAGGGGAAAGTTAGGCCCAAGCAGTGGGGGGACCATACGATTAACGTCAAAGTTACATGTGATTATAATAACAGTATTGCCGGTAACGGGGAGAGTGAAAATCTATCCAATAACCAAGAAATAGGGGGGGATTAAGATGGCAGAACTTAAGAATTATATGGAGGTTTTAGTCGATCAGATGTTTGATATTTCAACTCAGACTATGGATATTTGTCGCTGTGAGAGATGCCGGTTAGATATTATGGCGATTGCCCTTAACAGGCTTACGCCAAGATATATTGTTACAGATAAAGGCTATCTCTACACAAAGCTTAGCATGTTTCAACAACAGTATAGTGCGGATATTATAGCAGCTATTACGCATGCAACCATGGTTGTAGGAGGAAATAAGCGTCATGACTAACAATATCGTTCTTATTGGCTTTATGGGCTCAGGTAAAACAACTGTGGGAAAGGTATTAGCAAGGGAACTTGCCTATAGATTCGTTGATACAGATGATTTGGTGGAAGCAAGTGAAGGCATGACCATACCAAAAATTTTTGAAACTAAAGGCGAAGAGACTTTTAGAAAATCTGAAACAGCTGCCCTTAGTGAAGCTATAGGCCGCCACCATGGGGTTATCTCAACAGGTGGCGGAATCGTAACCATTAAGGCAAACAAAGCTATTTTACGTAGAGGCACAGTTGTCTATCTAGAAGCAAGTCCAGAGCAAGTCTATAACAATGTTAAAAATGATACATCTAGGCCCCTACTTCAAGGCGGAGATGTCTACGAGAAGATATGTAAACTATTAAAGGAGCGGGAAGTGCTTTACAAAGATGCTGCTCATTATACTGTTAAGGTGGATAATAGAACACCACAAGAAATTGCCACTTTAATACTAGGAGGAATTAGATGAAAAAGGTTGTCCTTATTCACGGTCCAAACCTTAACTTTTTAGGGATCAGGAGCCCTGAGATTTACGGTGGGGATACCTATGAGACCATTAACAAAGAAATATTAGAAGAAGCCTCTAACTATGAGATAGATCTAGAAATTTTCCAGTCTAATCATGAAGGGGAAATTATTGATTTTATACAAACTTGTTATAAGAACAAAGTAGACGGGATTATTATTAACGGCGGGGCATTTACCCATTATAGCTATGCCATAAGAGATGCCGTTGCAAGTGTTAGTATACCTACTGTTGAGGTCCATTTATCAAATATTAATAACCGAGAAGCCTTTCGTAGGGAGTCGGTTATTGCACCTGTATGTGTCGGGCAAATATGTGGCTTTGGCAAATATAGCTACATACTTGGCATCCATGCAATTCATAATCATTTACACAAAATATAAAACTTAACGAAGGAGCCATGCAATGAATAAAAGAACCGAGAAACTACTTGCACGACTAATAGGCAAAGATTTGGATGCCATCATTATTACCGACCCATCTAACAGAAGGTACTTAAGTTATTTTACAGGATCTGCTGGGGTTTTATATATTTCGCCGACAAGACAAGTACTTTTAACAGATTTTCGCTATATTGAGCAAGCTAATAAACAATGCCCAGATTATGAAATTCTAAACCACCAAGGCAAAGGTTTGCTAGTACTTCTAAAAGAATTAATGGATAAAGATCAAGTTAAGGCCGTAGGGATCGAAAGTAATATTCTTACATTTGCCCAGCACGAAGAATACAAAAAAGCCCTTGGTGACATAGCTATTAAAGGTACCATAGATATGGTTGAAGACTTAAGGCAGATCAAAGACAAAGAAGAAATAGAAAGTTTAAAAAGAGCTGAAACCATAGGTGATATAGCATTTACTAATATTATTAAATTTATTAGAGAACACTACAAAAATGGTGTAAGTGAGAATGATATTGCCCTAGAGCTAGAAGTAAACATGCGAAAAAATGGGGCTGTGGGGACATCTTTTAGCTCTATTGTAGCAGCAGGAGCTAAATCTTCATTGCCACACGCAGTGCCAGAAGATGTCATCCTAAAAGAAGGAGATTTTGTTGTGATGGATTTTGGTTGTGTTTATAATGGCTACTGCTCAGACATGACAAGGACCATTCTTGTGGGAGAGCCAACGCCGCAACATCTTGAAATATATAACACAGTGCTCCTAGCTAATAAAGAAGCCTTAGAGGCAATTAGACCTGGAAAAACAGGGAAAGAGATTGATGCTATAGCAAGAAATATTATTGCAGAGGCAGGTTACGGTGACTACTTTGGGCATGGCCTTGGGCATTCTGTGGGCTTAGATATTCATGAGAACCCGCGCCTATCTATGGCTGATGAGACAAAACTAGAAGCAGGAATGGTTGTGACTGTGGAACCAGGTATTTATATTCCTAATTTTGGTGGGGTCCGCATTGAGGATTTAGTTGTTGTGACAGAAGATGGAATAGAGAATTTAACCTATTCGCCAAAGGAATTAATCATTATTAACTAAACAAATAATAGTTTG
>CAZLPH010000191.1:0-4356 GCA_964561345.1 uncultured Candidatus Epulonipiscium sp. | reverse complement strand
ATTTTAAACATCCCGTCAGCTATTTCCATAAGACCTTTGTTTAAGTCAATATGTATGTTTCCATTTTCAGAGGAAATACTCCCGGCGGTAACATCCCCTAATTTAGAAGTTAAAGCAGATATTTCATCTACTTCTATTAAATCAGCAGTAATTGAGTTTGCAGCTATTTGAGTAGCTGTAATTGTGTCTGCCTCAATAGCTCCTCCGTCAATGGTTGTTTCTCCTCTGTATGTCCAAGAGTCTGTTTTGTTTTTTGCATCAGTGGCTTTGTCATCTACCTCACCAACTTCTTTTGCTTTGGCTATTTTTAGTTCCTCTAATCTTGCACTGTTAACCTCTGTAATTGGATTAGCAGCTCTGACAACATGGTTGGCGTTGCTATTAGGATAAACTATATCAGAAGACCCATTATAGTAAATCTCTACTTGATTCAGGTTTTGGTCTGAAGCCATATGGTAAATGGCCCCACCAGAACCTCCACCTCTCAACATGAATGTGTAGGCCATAGAGTGAACTGAGCGGAAACAGTCTGCTAAAAGTGTTGAGTATGCTGAAGTGTTTTCTTCAATAAACTCCCTGTACACAGCTCCACCCCAGCCACCAAAGTTTCCTTTCCACGTCAGCATTAGAGAACCTTTATGGGTGGTACTATTACTTCCAGTGTGCCAATCATTTGGTCCTCTTTCACCATACCTTCTCCATATCTTTATTGTTCTAAAGAGGTCTTGGTTACCCCCTCTAACATAAACAGGATAATACTTATTACTGTCTCCATAGATAATAATATCTTTTGTGTATGGCAAGTTGTGTTCAGAGATAATATTGTTTAGTCTAGAATCAGCATTTTGCTTGTTTACGACATTGTCCCACTTAGACTTATTTTGGTCAACAGTGGTCTTCGCCGTATCACCTGCAGTTATTTGACTTTGTGTTGTTGAATCTAGTCGACTTTTAGGGATAGCGCCATCTAAGTTCGACACGTTTAGTTTACCGTTAAGCGTTAGATTACCCTTCTCGTAAACTAATCCACCCTTCGCGAAGTTGAATTCTCCATTGGTTAAGTTGAGCCATGAGTTCTTGTCTTTGTCTGAAAGTGTACCTGTAGTTATTTGATTGGCAGTCAGAGTACCTGTTTTAATACTTTTACCGTCAATTTCCGTTGTACCATTGTAGGACCATGCGTCTGTTTTGTGGGCAATTGAACCATCATCTGTTACATCAAAGACTGTTGCGTAAGCTATATACCAAGTCAGCGGCTTAGAGCCTCCTGTAATATAGAAAAAGTTTGTAGATGAGAAGCTCCCTGTGTCCCCAGCCGTGACCTTATACACATATTCTTCCCACTTTCCTGTTCCGTGGTTCGGGGAGAGCCACTTCCTTATCGCATTTCCTCCGCTTCCTGTTGCATTAGAGGCAAATATTACGCTTCTTCCAGAAGGTATCTTTGCAATAAAACGAGTGATATAAGTTTTGTTTACAGACGTCATTGTTTGAAAGGAGAAACCTCCAAGCCCGGGTGAGGTTGCTTCAGTTGATGTTGTGACTCTCAAGATGTGCGTAGAGTCAGTCGGAGCATTTTGTTGTTTGGCTATTCTAGCAATAGTCACACCTGTTCCAGCGGAATTGTTATATGCTCTAACGCTATTTAAACCATACTTGAAGGTGGGGTCTGTATAAATCATTTTTCCAAAAGCCATTGCGCTGGCAAGCTCTTTTGCATTAGCCTCTGCTGTGTTTGCATAACCTCGTGCTTGCTCAGGGGTAGCCTTTGAAGTTACCATATCCCAAGTTTTTTCTTTAGAGTCCAATGTGCTTTTAGCTGTAGTCCCTGCATTTATTTCTGTTTGAAGACTACCTGCTAGTTTGCTCTTAGGAATATCACCATCTATATTCTTAACTTCGATTTTTCCATTAACAGTCATTTCGGAACCATTCCACACAAGTCTTTTATTTCCAAAACTAAAATGACCCTTATCTAAATCAATCCAAGAATAGTTATTATCAGAGGATATGGTTCCTGCTTTTATATTCCCACCGCTAATTATAACCCTACTAGTATCATCTCCTAACCTAGTCATTGATTCTTTTCCTGAAATCAAAGATTCTGACTTGGCTTGAGTGTTGGGGTATACCCGGCCGGCCGAACTCTCCGGATACTCACCTTCAACAAAAGAATCAAAGATAGGAACCCAGTTCGTTCCGTCTGCTGAAACTTCTGTTTTGGTTTCGTGGTATGTTCTATTGTCGTTGTAGTATCTCCAAACAGCTATACTATCAACATTATAATAGACTTTACCTAAATCAACTTGTGCATAAACTGGTGTTGAACTATCACCTAAGCTTAAATATGTTCCAATTGATGTGCTTCCATTAGTAAATATATGGAGATTGGAATTAGAGGGACCGTTACCTATAACATTTTTTCCTTTAGCAATATTTTCACCATTAACATACGCCTGTAGCTCATATTTGTGATTTCCTGCATTTCTATTGCTTCCGCGAGACCAATCTCGAATATATCGAACTGGGTTATAAGTTTTCTTATCACTCTCTAATTGAACATCCTCTGGTGCTGGAGACCAGTCGGTAGCCTTGTTCCCTTTTTCTACCATAAACTTCTCAAAAGTAATAATGTCGTTGGCTTCTAGTCCTGTCCAACTAGCATGAATCACCCAAGAGGACAGTTTTTGTGTAACTTCAAAATATCCTGTCTCGTCATCAACCTTGAAATGAGTCACCCCACCAGACTGAGTATTTATTGTGTTTCCTTGCCATTTGCTTTTAGGAACTGGAATTCCATTTATTTTCATAAAACCACTTACTGTATATATCCCTGTGTCGATTGGATTCCATCCTTCTACACCAATAGCTAGCATAATTCCTGTTCCTACTTTTTTAACTCTTAACGTTCCTTTTAAGTCCAATGTGCCATCTATTTGATATGAACTGTATGTCCTCACTGGATTTCTGTAATAGTTTCTACCACCAACTTCGATATCATCAACTTGTTTTTTAGCATAGTTCTTGGCGTTAGTTTCGGCTGTTTCAGCTTTACTATCAGCTACAGCTGTATAAGAATCCTCAACATCCTCTGGTGCTGGTGTATAGCCAGTCGGCTTGCTACCCTCTTCCACTTTAATCTTTATATCTGGGTCAATATTAGCATTAGGGGCGCCTATAATAATCCCTATTCTGATAAATTTACTTCCAGCTGGTGGTGTTATAGTTTGTACTTGATATTCATTTCCATTCAGCTTGTTTAAGGCAACTGAAGATATGTGACCCTCATTAGAATTTAGGAAGCCAATCCTGTTTGTATTGCTTGAGTTAACAATTTTATTAGGGTTCCATACTTGGTATATTATCTTACTGTTTCCATCAATTGGAACTAAATCCTTCATAGTTTGATGAGCTTCAGTGCTATTGGTTATATTACCATTGGTTTCATACCCATTTCTCGTATTTGATGAGATAAATAGGTTTCTTCCACCAATCTTAATATCATCAATAGAATCCTTAACACTTTTGGTGGTGGCCGCGGAGTGACCTCCAATAGTCATTTGATTGACTTGCATTTTCACATTACCTGTTGAAGGGTCAATATCTATTAACTGATTATTGTACCTGTCCGTAATATTAAAACCACTTGCAGAAGATAGTTTAATATCTAGTTTAGCTGTACCTGTAGATTTCATAGAAATACCGCTATTGTTAATAACAACTCCACCATAATTAATACCAGGAAGAATCAATTGACTACCTTTTAGAACACTTACATCAATTGTACCTGCATCCATATGGTCTGTCTCTATTGCACCTGATTTAATGTGTTTTGCCTCAATGGCATCTGAATGAATTTGTTCAGCAAATATGCTGCCGGCGGCCAAATTTCGCCCATCAATTACAATAACTTCATTTGTTAAACTTTCATGAATCATGGATTCAAATAATTTTTGGGAATCTAAATCTTCTTTTTGTTTAGCCAATGAATATATTTTACCTTTTAAAGCCATTTAATTTCTCCTTTCTGTAAAAAAACAGGAGGGCGGCCCGCGCCACCTCTTCCTGTTAAGATTAACCACTAAGTATTAAAAAATCAACCTCGTTCTAAGTCTCTACTTCTCCAATAGCAAACAAAGAATCTGTAAATTCAATAGTTTGTCCACTTATGTTTCTCCATCTTTTTCTAGATACTCCAGTTGAAGTCATAACACTCTCATAATAGATAAAGAATAGTTCTTTTTTTGTATTGTCCCAAATAATATAAGCAGTCGTACCAGCAGGAATTCCTGAAACAGATAATGCTTGGTTTGGAATAACATCTGTTTGTTCACTATCTCGTATATAGATTTCAGC
>CAZLPH010000190.1:0-4405 GCA_964561345.1 uncultured Candidatus Epulonipiscium sp. | reverse complement strand
TGATGGGGTGATGATTGCCACGCGCCAGTAAAAGTAGCCTCTCCAGCATACCTTCCTTTGTCGGCAAAAGCTGGTTCGGCTACTTTTACTGGCGCGTTGGCAACTGGTCACTCCTCCCTTGCCGTAAGGGCTGGACCTAAGGGTTGGTTCTTGAACCCTATGTCTATCATCTTCTGAACTGGGCCATCAACTCCCCTCTATACAAAAACTTGGACAATCACCATATACAAAATGGTCCCGCCCCCTATGCTAATTAAAGTGCTTTTTTTCCACTTATGTAACAGGATAATCACTAGAATAGAAATAAATTCTGGTAACCAAAAATCTGTCTGCTTAAAGGATACATCTTTTAAGCAATAAATAACCAACATCCCTATGGCTGAATAGGGCAACACCTTTCCTAAATAGCTTATAAACTTAGGGGTTTCCTTGTTGGCCGGAAACACTATAAAAGGGATTACCCTTGTTATAAATGTGGTAATTGCTATGGCTATGATAATAATAAAGGACTGGCCTGGTGTTAGAGTCATTGGTTTTCCCTCTCTTCTATTGGCTTTTTAAATAGGGCTAAGGCTGCGGCTATAACGACCATAGCTGGTAATATAAAGTTTCCTGGTCCAAAGATAAGAAGGCATATTAAAGAGCCACCAATACCAATTAAGGCTGGCATATGATTTTTATTTTTGTCCCACTGGTCAAGGAATATAACAAGAAATAGTGCAGTCATAACAAATTCTATTCCTTGGGTATTGACTTTTATGACTGCCCCTAGAAGGCCTCCTAAGACACTTCCTAATAGCCAGTAGCCTTGATTTAAGATGGCAATAAAAAAATATAACCAATTCTTATTGATGCCCTCTGGCGCCTCTACCCCGCATAAGAGGGAAAAGGTTTCATCTGTTAGGGAAAATATCATATAAGGTTTTTTACTCCCCATATCTTTAAATTTTTCTAACATGGACAAGCCATAAAATAGGTGCCTGGCGTTAATCATAAGGGTCATAAATATGACGCTTATAATATTAAAACTACTCGTGAGTAAATCTATTGCCACGAACTGCATGGATCCTGCATAAATCGTTGTGCTCATAAGCAGGATCCAGCCGATCTTATAGCCGTTACTGGCAGAAAGGATCCCAAAGGCCATGCCAATAAATAAATAGCCGGTTAAAACTGGGATGGTTAAGGGAATTGCTGCTTTTAATGCTTTTGTTTTCATCTCTTTCTCCTCTTTTGTCATTTTAAATAGTATAACCTAGACTCTTAAACTCGTCAATTATCATGTTTAGATTGATAATATAAGGGAATTAAGATATAATTAGTGATTGTCGGATATTAATATAATATATTCAAAATATAATTTTAGAGCTTTGTACGAAAGGATGAAATTCATGAAGTTAGGCATTGTTGGTTTACCTAATGTAGGCAAAAGTACATTATTCAACTCCTTAACACAAGCAGGAGCAGAAGCTGCAAACTATCCATTTTGCACCATTGACCCCAACGTAGGAATTGCTGTTGTTCCAGATGAGCGTCTTGCAGTTTTACAAGAGATTTATGGCTCAAAGAAACTCCTTCCTGCTATTATTGAGTTTGTTGATATTGCTGGTCTGGTTAAAGGCGCTAGTAAAGGCGAGGGTCTTGGCAATAAGTTTTTATCACATATTCGAGAAGTCGATGCAATTGTCCATGTGGTGCGTTGTTTTGAAGACGATAACGTGACACATGTTGAAAATACCATTGATCCTTTAAGGGATATTGAAACAATTACATTTGAACTCATTTTCTCAGATATGGACATTATTGAAAGACGTATTGACAGGACAAAGAAATCTATTAAGGGTGATAAGTCTCTTGCCATTGAAATAAAATGGTTAGAAAAACTTTACACCGAACTAGAAAATGGTAAAACAGCTCGTTTGGTTGAGTCTGATTCTGATGAAGAGGCTGAATTTATTGCATCACTAGGGCTTCTTACTGCCAAACCAATCTTATATGCCGCCAATGTGACAGAAGAAGATTTAAGTCCTTCAAGTACAAATCCACATATTCAAACTGTTAAAGACCTTGCTGCTGCAGAAGGTTCTGAAGTATTTGTTATTTGTGCCCAAATAGAACAAGAAATCTCTGAGCTAGATGAGGAAGAGAAGCTAGAATTTCTTAGCGACCTTGGTATCACTGATACAGGTCTTGATCGTTTAATTGCCGCTAGCTACAGATTACTTGGCCTTATTAGCTACTTAACAGCTGGACCTATGGAAGTGCGTGCTTGGACAATTGAGCAGGGGACTAAGGCACCTGGGGCCGCTGGTAAGATTCACTCGGATTTTGAAAGAGGCTTTATTAGGGCTGAAATTGTAGGATTTGATGATTTAATTGCATCAACAACCTATGCACAAGCAAAAGAAAAAGGATTAGTTAGAGTAGAGGGTAAAGACTATGTTGTAAAAGACGGAGACATTATATTATTCCGTTTTAACGTATAAGATAAAACATAATAAAAGCCTGGCAGATTAATATCTGCCAGGCTTTTATTATGTTTATAACTCATCTTCCATCTCATGGTATGAGTTTTTCATTGTGTCTTTAATGGCTTCCTCAGCAGCCCTATCTTCCGCTGTTTTAGGCTTTTTACTTTTGAATTCTTCGGTGACTTTGGCGATAAGACCTGGCACCATGTCAATTAACTTACTAACACTGTCTTGTTTTTTGATGTTAATAAGCTGGGTTGTCCCATCTTGAATCACAAGCATAGCTGTTGGTGTTATTTTTGCGCCTAAACCACCACCACCTGTATCACTAATTCCTTTTGTGGGTTTATCTGGGTTCTTATTTGGCATATTAGATGTGGCTGCCGCACCTGCACCTACCCCAAAACTTACATCTACTAGTGGCACCAATATGGTATTGTCAATATGAATTGGTTCACCTACTACTGTTTTTGTTGTTAAAAAACACTCTAATTGTTGTAATAAGATCTCTAAGTTATTTTGCAGTTTTTCTGCCATGGTTTTTCCCCTTCCTATCTTTCCTTATAAACTTTATGAATTGTTTAACGGATGTTTTACGAATATATCTTATTATTTCATAAACAAGCTTACCTAAAATAATATGACCACTAGCATCTAGTTTAACATAAAAACACTCTTTTTCATAATTTCCCACAAAACTTGCAAAAGAATAATAAATAGGATAAAATGCTGATACTTTGGCAATAAGCTGGCCTGTATCTGCTGGGTCCTCTTTCCCTATTTCAACTTCCATGTAAAGCCTTGATGGCAATATATCTTTTAATAGTCTTTTTATCAAAACAAAGGTATCAGTTAGTAATTCCTTTTTATAAGTAAATGACTGTACCTGACGCATTGTATCTTTAAAATCTTTCTTTTCTTTTTTAGTCTGTTTTTGTTTTTTATTTTTTTTCTTAGGAGGCCCTTCAGGGTTTTTCTTTTGCTTGACTTGCTCTTTATGAGCTTGTACTACATTAAGATAAGTATCATCTGATTTTTTTCTAAGGTTTATTTTTTTTGATTTTCGGACTTTCTTAGGTTTTCTTGGACCTATTGCCCTACCAAATATCTTAATCTTTCTAATGGTCTCACCATTACTATTATATATTATATCCACATTTATGATAGAATATAGCCACTTGAGAGTGGCATCTACATTTGTTTGTTCCGATTTATTAATATACACCTTATATTTAATCGGCACAGTAAGGACTATAATCACTAATAGTAGTAGTAACAATACTAATATCAAAATTGCTACGCCTAAGAACTTTAATGTTGCTATAAGTAAATATAATATTTTCATTTTATATTTTCCCCTACTAACTATTGTCTACAATAAAATACTCTCTCATCTCTTGAATACTAGGATTTGGCACGTAAACTTCATCAAAAATACGTCCTAACAGCGCCATGGCATTTTCTCTTGTCAGGGCTAAACCAATGAGTGTGCTATCTGTGTACCTATCTTTCATCCTATCACTCTTAATTATTTCTAAAAATCCATTTTGAACATATACAATACAATATAGATTTTCTATCTTTTTATTTTGACGTAACTTCCAAATTTTCCACTTGTGGCGTGGCATCCCCTCGTCTACATATAGCTTTTTGGAAATCTTCATGATTGTCACACTTTCCTTACATATTATTATATTAATAAAAGCAAGGGCAACACGATATGGTGCAGTCCTTGCTTTTGTCAAGTCATATTAAAAAGTGAGCAAATCTTTACGCCGAGTTCTGTATTAGACAGTCATCTATCTTGGCATATAGTTGCCTGATATGCTCCAGCGACCTACCCGGGAATATAGCGAGCAGCTACTTCATATCCCCTATACGGTCTTGCTCCAGATGGGGTTTGCAGAGCCACCTTAGTCACCTAAGGTGCGGTG
>CAZLPH010000189.1:0-4487 GCA_964561345.1 uncultured Candidatus Epulonipiscium sp. | reverse complement strand
TGGTGACGTCCTTTTTAATATAAGTGCCAATGAACATATTGTGTTGCGTATAGAAAACCCAGTGAATAATAGTGAGCAAATAGACATAGAGCATGTTTTTGATCGCTTTTATAAAAAAGATATCTCAAGGAACGCAGAAGGCACTGGGCTAGGCCTGTCGATCACACAGTTACTAATGAAAAAAATGGGTGGCTCTATATCTGCTCATATAAAAGGAAATTTATTTGTTATTGAGTTAGTTTTCGAAAAATGGAAGCTAGGGCCGAAAGTGCTTAAAAAGGAGTACATATGAAACAAGTATAAGAGGGAATTTGAATTCTACCCCATATAAGTGCTATATTTTTGCAGATGATCT
This sequence comes from uncultured Candidatus Epulonipiscium sp., assembly GCA_964561345.1. Classification (GTDB taxonomy): domain Bacteria; phylum Bacillota; class Clostridia; order Lachnospirales; family Cellulosilyticaceae; genus JAAYSX01. Next base: position 4,132 of record CAZLPH010000189.1, on the reverse strand, counting down.
AAAGTTAGAAGTAAGTGATATAAGCTGGGCGGGTGCTTCTGAAGGAGATGAGCTATATATAGGGACAATGCAAATAGCCTATGTACCTGAGGGAAGTGTGCCCTTACAATGAATTAAATTCTGTCTCATGAATATAATGTAGTGTTATTGCCTTAATTATTATGAGGGGGAATGTGAATATGAGTAAGGAGAAAAATAAAGAGCCGTTTCATAACAATACTAAAGATGAACAACTTAAGCAATACCGTGAACAAAATACCGGATCAGGGAAAAAAATGACCAGTGACTCTGGATTTAAAGTTTCTAATGATAAATGGAGCTTAAGGGCAGGAAAGCGTGGTCCCCTAATACTGGAAGACACACATTTTTATAGAAAGCAGTCACGTTTTAATCGTGAAAGAATACCAGAAAAGGTGGTCCATGCTAGGGGATTTGGCTTATACGGTGATTTTAAACTGCATAAATCAATGAAAGAATATACTGTAGCTCAGTTTTTACAAGAACCTGGCACTGTAACACCTGTTTTTACTCGGTTTTCTAACTTTGTTGGCAGTAAGGGCTCCAAAGATACAGCAGTAGATATACGTGGCTTTGCAGTTAAATTCTATACCCAAGAAGGAAATTATGATATGTTATCACTTCAATTTCCTGTGTTTATTCTGGCAGATGCCATCAAATTTATGGATGTAACCCATGCGGTAAAACCAAACCCAATGACAGGGATTCCACAAGCCACAGTTGCACACGATAGTTTTTGGGATTACGTGGTAAGTAATCAAGAATCAGCACATATGGTCATGTGGCTCATGTCCCTAAGAGCCCGTCCAAGAAGTTGGCGTATGATGAACGGTTGGCCAGTCAATACATTTAGACTAATTAATCAAGAGGGTAAGTCAACTTTTGTCAGATTTGTTTGGAAAGCAAAATTGGGGGTTCATTCATTATTACTAGATGAAGCTAATAAGATGATTTCAAGAAGAGATTTGCCATTGCTTTTGTCGATGTATTCTTAGAAGAATTAGATCTGCTTGGTAACATTACACATACATTAGTGATTATGAATGCGGCAAGCACCACATTTATTCAAGATATGTTAGAGTTAGGTGATTTTGAAAGAAAATACAAGGCTCAAAGTCATATTGATATTAAGATAGCCAGAGTAAATCACTATTCTTCACCAACGGCCCAGCACCTATGGCGCTACCAATTAGAGGAGATTTTCTCAAGAGCTGATAGATCACAAGATAGAATGGAAGATTGGATGATTAAAGCCAAAGCAAATCTGGATTTTAACCAAGTAGAGTTTAAATCTATTACATTAGCAAACTAAACCATAGGACCTCTATTAGATGTTTAAATAAGGCCGGCAATAAATGCTGGATAGACAGGTAAAATATGAGGAGGAATGACAATGGATAAATCAAATGAAAAAGATAAAGTCGTCTCAATCGGCAGCTATAAGGAGAAAATAGAAGAAAAGGCAAGGTGGGTAAAGGAATTCGAAGAAGGTCCCCAGCCCCTAGCTGGATGTGCCTTTGGCTAAAGTAGGTAAAGAAATGAGCCTTGTCATGATGGATGAGTTTAGCATTCATTTTAATAAAGGAATTGGGTTTTGTAAGCAGTATACAGAAGGATATATTAGCTTTATAGGAGAGCATTTCCAACGGGGAGATGAGACAATAAACGGGCATAGATTATCCATTGTGGCACAAAACTTAGATAGACGAATAGATGACATACATAATTATAGCGATTTTAGAGAAGGATAATAATTGCTAGAATATATTATAATGTCAGGATGAATTAGCATGATAAGATTAGACGATAGTATTTACAGTGACTATAAGGCGTGTATTAAGGATTTAATTCAGGATAAAAGAGTACAGTCCATGGACCAGTATAGGCATCATAGTAACGTATCATGTTTAGGACATAGTATTCATGTGTCTTATATAAGTTACTCAATTTGCCGGTATTTAAGGATGGATTATCGCTCAGCAGCTAGAGGGGGATTACTTCATGATTTTTTCTTATATGATTGGCGAAGGGTTAAATCTAAAGCCCTACATGGCTTGACCCATTCACGTGTTGCCTTAGATAATGCAAAACAAAGATTTTATCTAAACGAAATAGAAGAAGATATTATAGAAAAGCATATGTGGCCCATAACAAGTCCTTTGCCCAGATATAAGGAATCTTATATTGTTGCACTAGTAGATATGTATTGTATGGTAGTAGAAATGGCTCAGTGCTACAATGTAAATCAATTTTCAGGGCTATATGAGTATATGCAGTATTCTAATCTAAATTGATAGAAAAAAGTCATTACTAGCTACTAATCGTTTACAAAGGTTCCTATTTTTGAAAATTTACCAATATGGTGTGGGTGTTTTTTGTATTATTATTGACAAATATGCTTAAAAGACGTATGATTACACATATATGTATATATACTATTACCTTTAAGATATGGTTATATGCAGCACTTTCGGGCCACTTTGAAGTTTAACCATAAACCACAAAGTGGCCCGAAAGTGCCTATATAAATATAATAAATTTTGATGGTAATTGGTAAAAAGATCTAAAAGAAAATAAGGTTAAAAGAGGATTACCACAAGGCACTTGACAAAAATCGACAATCTTATATAATATGACTGTTAATCAATATCTTATTTAATTATAAAAAATATCAAGTAGATTTTAAACCTTATTGTGTTAAAAAATAGACATAGAAAGTGTCTGTATTATGACTATAAATTTACCAAGGGAGATGGTCATACTTACATAAACTCACTCGATTTGAAGCTCCAGATAATTATTTAAATCCTACTTGTAAAAAAGAAATGGAGAATTTATATGAAAAAAATAGTCATTATAGGTGCAGGCTATGCCGGTATCTTAACAGCAAAAAAACTTGCAAAAAAGTTAAAGAAGCAAAAGATTAATGATGTAGAAGTAACAATAATCGATAAAAGACCATTTCACACAATGTTAACAGAACTTCATGAAGTAGCTGCAGGAAGAGTGGATGAAGACGGTATTAAAATTAGTCTAAAAAAGGTATTTGCTGGTAGAAAAGTGAACGTCGAGCTTGACACAGTAAAAGAAATTGATTTCTCAGCTAAAAAGGTAATGGGAGAAGAAGCTAACTATGAATATGATTATTTGGTAATTGCAGCTGGATCCAAACCAACATTTTATGGCGTTCCAGGAGTTGAAGAATATGCCCATAAACTTTGGTCATATGAAGATGCAATCTTACTAAAGGACCATATTCTAAATTCCTTCCGTAGGGCTGCTTGTATGACAGATTTAAAAGAGAGAAAGAGATTGCTTACCTTTTATATCATTGGTGCTGGCTTTACTGGGGTGGAAATGGCCGGTGAACTAGCCGAATACGTTCCTATCCTATGTGAACAATATGAAATAAGTCCCCATGAGGTTACCATGTCAATTGTGGATGAATTAAGTAGGCCAATACCAACTCTTCCAGAAAAATTATCTGATAAAGTTATAAAACGTCTAAATAAAATGGGTGTACAACTCTGCTTAAATGCAAGTATAACCCACATTGGTGAAGACTACATTGAACTAACATGCGGTGGTAAGATGGAAAAAAGGGCAATGGGAACGGCTATTTGGGTAGCTGGAATTCAAAGTTCAGATATAACGACCCTAGCAGCTGACTCTCTTGAAAAGCAAAGAGGTGGCCGTATTCCAGTAGATCAATATTTGCGTTCTACAAAAGATGAAAACGTCTATGTAATCGGAGATAACATGTACTACATACCTGAAGGAGAAGAAACACCAGTTCCGCAAATGGTAGAAAACTGTGAACAAAGTTCGGACGTAGCAGCAAAAAATATCATGATTGCCTTAACAGGAAAAGGGGATATGGAAGCATATAAACCTTCCCTTCATGGTGTTATGGTTTCCATTGGAAGCCGGTATGGGGTGGCACATGTTGGATTGCCGGGACGTTTTTTCAGCCTACCGTCATTCTTGGCAATGTTTGTCAAACACTTTATAAACATTGTGTACTTTATGCAGGTTTTGGGATGGAATAAAGTATTTAGCTATATGAAACATGAATTCTTTACCATACGTAATAGGAGAAGTTTTGTTGGTGGGC
>CAZLPH010000188.1:1555-4490 GCA_964561345.1 uncultured Candidatus Epulonipiscium sp. | reverse complement strand
CACATAGATTCCAGAAAAGCTTCATCACTTCCTGCTCTTGGTGGGTCCATTATTACAACATCCACCTTCTCACCTTTCATAGCGAGTTCTGTCATAAACTCTCCTGCATCTGCCCTATGAAAACGTACATTCTTAATATTGTTTTTTCTAGCATTTGTTATAGCATCCTTAATCCCCTCATTATTAATCTCTACGCCAATAACTTCTTTTACCTGATCTGCTATGATGAGAGAAATGGTCCCAATGCCAGAATAAGCATCAATGACTTTTTCATGACCCTTAAAGTCTGCCATCTCTATAGCTTTTTTATATAAAACCTCTGTTTGAAGGGGGTTTATTTGATAAAAAGATTTAGATGAAATTTTAAATCTCATGCCACATAGAATATCTTCTATATATCCCCTGCCATACATGTTCGATTCCCTATCGCCTAATATCATTGATGTGTTTTTATCATTTAGGTTTGAAATAATGGTTGTGATTTCAGGGTGTTTTTTCCTAAGAATTTGAACAAAATTCTTCTTACCATGAAACATTTGTTGGCTTGTAACTAAAACAACCATAACTTCCCCTGTGGCATGTCCAGTTCTAATAAGCACATGTCTTAAGAATCCTTGACCTGTATCTTCATCATAAGGTTCCATTTTATATTTTTTCATAATGGCCTTAATGGTTTTGAGGATTTCATCAGCAATAGGATTTTGGATGATACATTTTTCTATGTTAATAATCTTATGGCTATATGTTTCATACATCCCACCAATGATCCTTCTGTTGTTATCGTAGCCGAAGGAATACTGAATTTTATTCCTATAGTTATAAGGCTTGTCCATAACCATTATTTTATTGACCTTCCCAAACTTTCCAAGTAACTTTTGAACCAGTTCCTGCTTATATGAATTTTGCCCTTCATTTGATATATGTTGAAGCTGGCAACCACCACATTTACCGTAATATCGACAAGGTGGCTTTACTTTTATATTTGTATCTTGACTCACTGAGCACCTTCCTTAAAGTATCTTATTTATAAAGTTAATCTTATTTTATGTTATTATAAGCTTATTTACAAGTATAATATTATCCTAAAATATAGACATCAATAACCCCATAACCTTTAAGACAAGTATGATTTTCCATGTTATACTAATAAGTAAATGTAGAAAATAAGGAGCAGTGATATGGCCAACTATCATGATAATATGCACAAAGAAGAAACCCTACGTCTAAGGGAAATTATAAGTCAATTACCTGATTTTGTGTTTGATTTTTTTAGAGGCATTGAAACCACCACCAGCACCAAAACAAGAATTGGTTATAGCTATGACCTTCGTATCTTTTTTGAATACTGCCTAGCACATATTGACCATATAAAAGGAAAAGAGATCCTAGATATTACTTTAAGAGACCTGGAAATTATTACCCCTAGGGATTTTGAACGCTACCTTGAGTATCTAACCTATTACGAAAAGCCACATAAGACAACTGTAAGGCAAACCATTGCCCACCAAAACACTGCCCAAGGCAAAGCCCGGAAGTTAGCTTCACTTAGGACCTTTTATCAGTATTTTTATAAACGACAGGAAATCGACACCCAGCTAATTACCCTTGTGGATTTGCCTAAGATTACAGAAAAAAACATTGTCCGTTTAGAGGTTGATGAAGTGGCTAAAATGCTTGATATTGTGGAATCAGGTGATAAACTCACTAAAAAACAGCAGCAATACCATGAAAAAAACAAACAGCGAGATTTAGCCATTGTCACCCTTCTACTTGGGACAGGTATAAGGGTTTCAGAGTGCGTGGGACTTAACCTCGAAGATGTGGATTTTGAGGTAGGTGGCATTAAAATCACGCGAAAAGGTGGAAACGAGACCATTATTTATTTTGGTGATGAAGTTGAAGACGCCTTAAACCAGTATCTAGAGCAGCGGGAAGAGATTGAGACCATTATTGATGAGGACGCACTATTTTTATCTATGCAACGCAAAAGAATTTCTGTCCGAGCGGTTCAAATAATGGTTAAAAAATATGCTTCTCTTGTAAGCTCCCTCAAAGATATATCTCCCCACAAATTACGCTCTACCTACGGGACCAATCTTTACCGAGAAACCGGTGATATTTATTTGGTTGCAGACGTTCTTGGTCACAAGGATGTTAACACAACTAAAAAGCATTATGCTCAGATGGATGATGAGCGTAGACGTAGGGCCGCAAACGTCGTTAAACTTAGAAAATAAAGTCCGAACATTTGTTTGAATTTTATCTTTTAGTATGGTACAATATATCTACTAAATTAACTTGAGGTGTCAAAATATGAATGTTAAACTAAGTAAAAAACAAGAAGAGATTTTAAACTTTTTAAAGGCTGAAATTAAATCCAAGGGTTACCCGCCCTCAGTTAGAGAAACATGTGCAGCTGTTGGTCTTAGTTCGACATCAACAGTCCATGCTCACTTAAAAACCCTTGAGAGGAAGGGGGTTATTAGACGTGATCCAACCAAGCCTAGGGCCATTGAAATACTAAAAACAGAAGACGAAAATGCTTCTGGTGAACTCATTCACGTTCCCATTGTTGGACGTGTAACTGCTGGCGCCCCAATACTTGCTGTTGAGAATATCGAAGGCTACTTCCCTATTCCAGTGACTTATGCTAATAACAAAGAAATTTACATGCTAAATGTCCTAGGAGATAGTATGGTCAAGGCTGGTATTTTGGATGGCGATTTAATCCTTGTACAGGAGCAGCCATGGGCTAACGATGGTGATATTATCGTTGCACTCTTAGATGACTCTGTCACTGTGAAACGGTATTTTAAAGAAAATGATTTTGTTAGGTTACAACCTGAGAATGATACAATGAGTCCTATATTTGTAAGAGATATTGAAATCCTTGGGAAAGTAATAGGGTTATTTAGAACACTATAGGTGCCCTTTG
>CAZLPH010000188.1:0-1455 GCA_964561345.1 uncultured Candidatus Epulonipiscium sp. | reverse complement strand
GTGTTTTTTGTGTGCTTTATGCGCATACTACTCATATGACGACAAATAAGAATGGAGAAATAATTATGACTTATAATTTTATCAAGGTATGTGCGGCAACACCAGAACTAGTTGTTGCCGATTGTTATTATAATGCAGAGCAAATAATAGCTTGTATTGATAGGGCTGATGAAGCAGAAACAGAGCTCATTGTTTTTCCAGAGCTTAGTCTTACAGGCTATACATGCGGCGATTTGTTTTATCAACAGATATTACTAGATGAAGCAGAAGTTAGTCTAGGGGCTATTGTTGACCACTCTAAAAAAACAAGCATGTTGATTTGTGTTGGCTTACCCATACGATTTGAGAATAAAATATTTAACTGCGCCCTTATGATTAAGTCCGGCGAAATTCTTGGTGTTACACCTAAGACCTACTTACCAAATACCAAGGAACATTACGAAAAAAGATGGTTTAATTCAGGGGCTGAGCTTACCACTTCAACGATCACACTTTGTGGTGCAACAGTTCCTTTTTCTTCAAAACTTGTTTTTAAAGCCAGCAATAATCCCTACTTAACCATTGCTATGGAAATATGCGAAGATGCCCTAGGTCCTATACCAATGAGTGCCCACCACGCTTTAGCTGGGGCTAGCATTATTGTGAATTTAGCAGCCACAGGAGAAACAGCCTACTCCAAACAAAGGCGTTTATCAGCTCTTAAGGGTCTCTCCATGTCGACCATATCCGGCTATGTCTATGCAGGTGCTGGGATTTTTGAATCTTCTACTGATTTGGTTTATCCCGGCCATAGCCTTATCTATGAAAACGGAACTCTCTTAGGAGAATCCAAACGCTTTGAGCAAGAGAGCACCCTTACCTATGGTGTCATTGATATAGAACGACTTGCTTTAGAAAGACAAAAAAGTAGTATGTTTAATCTTACAAATAACCAAGAAGTTTCTAAGGTTTATATAGAAGTTCCGTTTTATCATAGAGGACGTTCTTATATCTTTGATAAAAAAGTAGACCCTTTTCCGTTTGTTCCGGCGAAAGGCCCTGATAGAGAGGCCCATTGTCTTAATATTTTTACACTACAAACTGTGGCTCTTGCTAGAAGAATTAAGCACGTTGGTGCTAAGAACGTGGTTATTGGCATATCAGGTGGTCTTGACTCAACCCTGGCCCTTATTGTCTGTGTCAAAGCCTTTAAAAGACTAGGCCTTGATCTTAAGGGGATTATTGGGGTGACTATGCCAGGATTTGGGACCACGGATAGGACCTACCATAATGCCATTTCCCTTATGGACCACCTTGGGATTACAACCCGGGAAATATCTATTGTAGATGCAACCCTTCAGCACTTTAAAGATATTGGCCATGACCCAAACACTCATGATATTACCTATGAGAACTCCCAGGCCAGAGAAAGAACTCAGTTACTAATGGACATTGGTAACCAGGTTAATGGCTTTG
>CAZLPH010000187.1:0-4498 GCA_964561345.1 uncultured Candidatus Epulonipiscium sp. | reverse complement strand
TACATAACAAAAATGTTTTTATTAATAATGGATATTATACTGGTAAATGGTGCATTTCTAACAGCCCTACTACTACGCTTCGAAGGAAAGATTGAGCCACAATACTTAGCCCTATACAAACAAAACTATATTGTTCTAACACTGGTAATGATTGTGATCTTTTTTATCTTCAACCTATACAAAAGCCTATGGCGCTATGCCAGTGTCCGTGAAATGGTTCAAATAGTCGGGGCCTGCTTTGTAGGCTCATCAGGGTTACTTGGTGTTGGCTATATGCAAAGCAGCCTATTTCCAAGATCCAGTTACATTATCTTTATTTTTGTTCTAACAATCTTTATGATTGCCAGCCGCTTTGGCTATAGGCTCCTAAGTAACCTAGGCAAATACTCAAAGCACTACGCCAATCTCTTGACCCACAAAGAAATAGATATGCCAAGACGCAGAATCATGGTCGTAGGCGCCGGGGAAGCAGCCTCTATGGTCATTAAAGATTTACACCGGGATAAAAAAGGAAAAAGAATTGTTGTGGTTGTGGATGATGATAAGGGCAAGCAACATGCTAGCCTTCACGGTGTCCCTATTAAAGGGGATGTAGACAAGATACCAAGAATTGCAGTCTACTACAACATAGACGAAATCATTATTGCCATGCCCTCAGTGTCCAAAAAAAGAATAGCTGAAATAGCAACAATCTGTAGCCAGACAAGTGCTAAACTTCGGATTTTCCCAGGGATTGCAAAGTCCATTGACGGTGACAAGAAAAAACGCATTAGACCTGTTAGGATAGAAGACCTACTTGGCAGGGAAGAAATAAAGATTGACAATAACAAGCTCCAAGGCACATTAGAAGGAAAGGCCATTATGGTAACCGGCGGAGGCGGCAGTATAGGGTCAGAGCTTTGCCGGCAAATACTAACCTTTAACCCGTCTAAAGTGGTTGTCTTTGATATTTATGAAAACAATGCCTATGACCTTCAAAATGAGCTCATCCAAAGAGGGATTCCAGCAGAAAAGGTTGATGTGATCATAGGGTCTGTTAGGGACAAAGAAAAACTAAGACAAGTCTTTAACCGTTACAAGCCTAGTATGGTATTTCATGCAGCGGCCCATAAGCATGTGCCCCTTATGGAGTTTAACCCAGAAGAGGCCATTAAAAACAACGTCTTTGGTACCCTCAATACAGCCCAGTGCGCCATTGAGTTTGGAGTGGATAAGTTTGTGATGATCTCAACAGACAAGGCTGTTAACCCAACTAATGTTATGGGGGCCACCAAAAGATTATGTGAGATGATTATCCAGTCCATTAACGAAACGTCAGACCACACAGAGTTTGTGGCCGTTAGATTTGGTAATGTCCTAGGCAGTAACGGCAGTGTTATTCCCCTCTTTAAAAAACAACTAGAAGCCGGGGGGCCCCTAACCATTACTCACCCAGATATTATTAGGTATTTTATGACCATACCAGAGGCAGTTAGGCTTATATTAGAAGCCTCTACCTTTGCCAAAGGCGGGGAAATCTTTGTCCTTGATATGGGTGAGCCTGTTAAGATTGTTGACCTGGCTAGAAACCTTATTAGGCTATCAGGCTTTAAAGAAGGCAGGGACATTGAGATTGCCTATACAGGCCTAAGACCAGGTGAGAAGCTATTTGAAGAGCTCCTTATGGAAGAAGAAGGCCTCGGCAAGACCTGCTCGGAGAAGATTTATGTGGCTAAGCCTGGGGATATAACCTATAAAGAACTAGAAGAGAAAATCCAGTGGCTAGGAAGCGGCGTATCTGGCGGGGGGGATATTAGGGCCATGCTAGGGGAAATTGTAACCACTTATAAGGCTGATACAAGCCAGGGCAAAGACCAAGAAAAGAAGGCCATTTGAGCCATTATAAGAGGAAATTCAAAAGAAAGAAGCTAACAGGCAGTGCCTGTTAGCTTCTTTCTTTTGTTCAAGGCTAAGAGGTCACCCAGTCATAGTTAGTGTTATTATAACTGCTATTATAGGCCCCTGTTTCTGCCTCTTTTCTGTAGGAATTTAAGATTCTATGTTGGATCATAAGCTCTTCTTTGTATGTATAATAAAGCAACTTTGCACTAAGGAGCTTGTTATGGAGTGTGTTAATGGTAGATAGGTAGGGAATAGTAACACCGCACTTTAGGACTAGGTTATCATGGTCAAAGCTCTGGATACCATGGGTCCAGACATAACCATGGGCGGTATCTTTCTTACCAATGGCCTTACGCGTTTTAAGAGGAATCAGAATAAGGTCTTCATTAACAATGATAGGATTAAGGTTTCGACGGCGAAGGACCTCACAAATCCACATCCGCTGGCTTACGAGGTCCACTTTAAAAGTGTAGAGCCACTTCTTAAGAAAGTCTGTCATCTCCATGGGGGAGATGACAATTTCCCCAGTGGCGTAGATAATTTGTGAGAAGTTATTCCCATTGCTGTCATAGATTGGTAGTATAGCCTGAATTGTCTTTGAACTATTTACCATTTTTTTTGCCTCCTTGAATATATGTGATTGTTTTATACCAGTATTATACTTAATAATCCATAAAATGGCAAGCACTAAATGCAGAATATTTTAAATTGCACGTATAAGAATGAAAATATTGGAATATATTAAAAGAAGCTTGTATCAAATATCCTTATATGGTATAATAAATTCATTCAATCAACGAATGAACAAGGTGGTGACCAGGTGGACTTTATTCAAAAAACGTCATTTTTGACGCCAACAACAAAACTCAAAGAATTATCCCTTTTGCAGCATATGGAGCTAAGCCCAGATACCACTCAAAAGGAAATGGCAGGGATCATTCACGCGGCCCCTTCAATGGTTAATGTCTATTTGAATGACTATGAGGACAAGGGCTATATCATCCGGGAATACCTATCAGCTAGGAAGGTCAAGTACAAGATTACACCAGAAGGGCTCAAGCGGAAGAATTATTTGCTAATTACATATTTGCATGAGCTCTTGCAACTGTATAAACTGGCGGAAGATAATGTAGAGGGATTCTTAGTCCACCTAGAAGACAAGGGGTACAGGAGAATCCTGCTATACGGGGCTGGGGAAGTGGCTGAGACCATTCTAGGGATTGTGAGAGCTAGGGAGAATAGCCTGCTTGAGGTTGTGGGGGTCATTGAGGATGATGAGAAGCGGTGGCAGGAGAAGCTGCTGGGATATGAGATTATGCCTAGTGAAGCCATTGGTAAGCAGCAACATGACGCTGTGGTAATTAGTAGTTATAGCTTTGAGGATGAGATTATAGGACGGCTAGAGGGGCTTGGCTATCCTGAAGAGCGAGTGGTGAGATTTTTTAGTGGGGGCGAGAGCGCTTAGGTATTAGGGGGAATGGCTATGGCGGCTAGGGCTAAGAGACGAAGCCTAGGTAGTGATGGATTTAGTTTGATAGAAGTTATAGTGGTTATTAGCATTATGGGTGTTTTAACTGTGATTGCGGTCCCGGTATTTGGGAACTATACGGAGAGTGCTAGGAAGCGGGTTTGTGAGATTAACCGTTTTGAATTAGAGAGACAATATGAGGTGTATTTGGGAGTTGAAGGTAGTGCGCATTCAGGGTTGATTTTGGAGGCGTATTTGGTGCAAGAACAGATTAATGTGTGTCCGGCGGGTGGAGGAATTAGTTATGTGGATGGTGCCATAAGGTGTAGTGAGCACTTTGGAGAGAGTGTGGAGGATGGGGAAGATGTTCCTTATTTGTAGGGATTGAATGGTAGGGGCGAGGTGAGTATCCTGTTGAGATACAACATGTAGTACCTATTGGAGATTTAGATACAACATATGGTGTTTTAGGTGGTGAAAAAGATGAAAATAGTAGTCAAAAACACCTAGAAATGCTGGCAATATATATTTAGGGTATTTGCCTTGAAATAAGCATCAAATTGCTAACCTTTAAATTTATAAAAAGCTGAAAAAAGTACAAAATGCAGTAGCTAGAGAAAAATAAGATGAGATATATGGTTTATGTAGTAGAATTAAGATTGAATGGTAATGCGAGGTGAGTATGCGGTAAGGCAGATAATATGTTAAGCTTGCTTATAAACCGTATGTTATACTTGAGGTAAAAGTTGAAGCGAAAAGATGTAAATATATTATGTAAAATCTTCATTGGAGAAATTGATTTAATCGCAACTTTTGGTGGGAAAATAAATTCGGCATAAGTACAACATGTAGTACCTGGAGAGCTTCGATATACAGTATATGGTACTTATGGGAGAAAATGGGCTGAATGAACGAACCGAGGTGAGTATGGAGTTGTGATAGGAGTGCTAGAAGCTATATGGGGTAAGGGTTTGAGGTTGTGGGAATAGTTAGAAAGATTACAAACAGATTACGTGCGTGACCATTCAATCATAAGGCTTAATTCATAGATGAATAATGAGAGGAAGACAAGATTATGGTAGAGAAAATATGGCTTTCATCGCCACATATGAGTGATGAGGGATATGAGAAAGAGTACATAGAAGAAGC
>CAZLPH010000186.1:4125-4539 GCA_964561345.1 uncultured Candidatus Epulonipiscium sp. | reverse complement strand
ACTTGGTATGATGCAGGAACGAGAAATTTTTATGCCACAAGCCCAATTGAGAAACCAGAAGATTTAAAAGGGTTAAAGATTAGAGTACAGCAAAGTCCGACTAACGTTAGGATGATGGAGTTATTTGGAGCGGCAGCTGCGCCTATGAGTTTTGGTGAAGTATATACGGCCATTCAGCAAAAAGTAATTAACGGTGCAGAAAATAATGAACTTGCATTAACCAGTAACAAGCATGGTGAAGTAGCCAAATATTATACTTACAATCAGCATCAAATAGTGCCAGATTTATTAGTTGGAAACCTAAAGCTGCTACACCAAGGGCAGTAACGATAAATTTTTTGTTAAATTTATTTAAGTTTTCTTTTGTCATAATATATCCCTCGCAGTTCTGTATGTATATATCTATAAAATGTT
>CAZLPH010000186.1:0-4115 GCA_964561345.1 uncultured Candidatus Epulonipiscium sp. | reverse complement strand
ACCTAAAGCTGCTTAATGGGCTAGACTCGGCTGAAAGGCAAGTGTTTGATGAAGCGGCTATAATTTCAACAACTGTTGAGCGGGATCACTGGAACAAACAAGTAGAGGAAGCAAAGATTCAGGCGGAGGGCATGGGGGTAAAGTTCTTATATCCAGAAATCGAGCCATTTAAAGAAAAAGTGCTACCATTACATGAAGAATTACTGAGAGGGAACAATAAACTAAAACCGATTTATGATAAGATTCAAGAAATAGGACAAGAATTAAAGGAGGTCGAATAATTATGGAAACTTTCAAAGCAACACTGGATAAAGTACTTTCGACTATCTGTATTGTGCTATTTGTGGCTATGACAGTTATTGGATCATATCAGATTATTACAAGATATATCTTTAATGCCCCAAGTACGGTGTCAGAAGAATTACTCACATTTACATTTACTTGGATGTCTTTATTAGCGGCAGCTTTAATTTTCGGTAAAAAGGATCATATGAGAATGGATTTCTTTGCGTCAAAGTTTAAAGGTAAATCTAATGTGCTATTGTTAATATTTTCAGAATGCCTAGTTCTTATATTTGCAGCATTAGTATTAGTATATGGCGGAATCAACATCACAAAATTGACAACAACTCAAATTACAGCTTCTTTAGGTGTCCCAATGTCTTATGTTTATGTTGTTATTCCTATATCGGGTGTAATAACCATTGCTTATTCGATTATAAATCTTACGGAACTATCACGTGAACTAAAGAAGTATTAGGAGGGAGAGCATAAATGAGTATAGCATTAGTAGCAGGTCTTATAATAGCAGTTGTTTTAGTTGTTTTATTACTACTAGGTGTACCGATTGCCGTAGCCCTTGGCATATCTTCTTTACTGGCTATTTTACCAACGCTTAATTTTGAAGCGGCAGTTTTAACTGGGGCACAAAGGGTGTTTTCGGGAATATCAGTATTTACATTAATAGCTATTCCTTTCTTTATTCTAGCGGGAAACATTATGAACCGTGGTGGAATTGCAGTAAGATTAATAAACTTTGCAAAGGTTTTAACGGGTAAAGTTCCAGGGGCATTGGCTCACACCAACACAGTAGCAAATATGATGTTTGGTGCAATTTCGGGTTCTGGTGTTGCAGCTGCATCCGCTATGGGAACTATTATTGGACCCATTCAAGAAGAAGAAGGATATGATCGCGATTTTTCGGCGGCTGTTAATATTGCCACAGCTCCTACGGGATTATTAATACCACCAAGCAACGTACTCATTACGTATTCTCTTGTTAGCGGCGGAACTTCTGTTGCAGCTTTATTTATGGCAGGATATATCCCGGGAATTTTATGGGGAGTAGCTTGTATGGTTATAGCCTATATTGTTGCTAAGAAAAAAGGATATCGTAGTACAGACAAGGTGACAATGAAGGAAGCTTTTCATGTTATATTGCAAGCATTACCTAGTTTGCTACTTATTATAATTGTTATTGGTGGTATTGTAAGTGGTATATTTACAGCAACAGAAGGTTCGGTTGTAGCGGTTGTCTATAGTTTAATATTATCATTGTTTTTCTATAAGACAATTACCTTTAAAGACTTAGGAGACATATTTAAAGAAAGTGCTGAAATGACTGGAATCATTGTATTTTTAATTGGTGTATCCAGTATTATGTCGTGGGTTATGGCATTTACAAGAATACCAGATGCTATATCAACCACCTTACTGGGGGTTAGCGATAATCCTATTGTGATTTTATTAATCATTAATATTGTCTTGCTATTTGTGGGGACATTTATGGATATTACACCAGCTATTTTAATTTTCACGCCAATTTTTCTTCCGATTTGTATGGCATTTGGTATGTCAAGTGTTCATTTTGGAATTATGTTGGTATTGAATTTATGTATAGGTACCATTACACCACCAGTAGGTAACATCTTATTTGTTGGAGTTAAGGTAGCAAAAACTAAGATTGAGAATGTAATAAAACCATTAATATTATTCTATGGGGCTATATTAGTTGTGTTAATTCTAGTCACATATGTACCGGCAGTATCTATGTGGTTGCCAACATTAATGGGTTATTAATAGTAAATTATATATATATATATATTATTTAAGGAGGATTTTATATGAAAATGACATTGCGTTGGTTTGGTAGTAAGCATGATTCAGTTACATTAGAACAAATTAGACAAATACCAGGTGTTGTAGGTGTTATTACTACTTTGTATGATAGTAAAGTAGGAGAAGTTTGGCCTATGGAAGAGATTATGAAGATGAAAGAAGAAGTTGAAGCAAGTGGACTTGAAGTATCAGGGATAGAAAGTGTTAACATCCATGATGCCATTAAAATAGGCTTACCAGAACGAGAGCAATATATTGAGAACTACATTCAAACATTAGAAAACTTAGGTAAAGCTGGAATTAAGATGGTGTGTTATAACTTTATGCCTGTCTTTGACTGGACGCGTTCAGAGCTAGCGAAAGTTAGAGAAGACGGATCAACAGTCTTATCTTATGACCAAGACTTAATTGATCAAATTGACCCAGAAGCTATGTTTGATCAAATTGACCAAAATAGTAATGGCTTTGTGATGCCAGGATGGGAACCAGAAAGACTCGCCCAGGTAAAAGAGTTATTTGAGCAATATAAAGATGTTGATTCAGAGACCTTATTTCAAAACCTTGTCTACTTCTTAAATAAGATTCGCCCAGTATGTGAGAAGTATGACATTATGATGGCAATCCATCCAGATGATCCAGGTTGGCCAGTATTTGACCTACCAAGAATCGTAAAAAACAAAGAAGATGTTAAGAGGCTTTTAGATACAGTAGATGCAAAGTTTAATGGTCTTACCCTATGTACAGGCTCATACGGATCAAATCCAAACAATGATATTTGTGACATTATTCGTTTGGCCAAGGGAAGAGTTCACTTTGCCCACGTTCGTAATGTGATTCATCATGGACCAGGTAAATTTGATGAAGCAGCCCACTTATCATCAGATGGCTCTATGGACATGTATGAAATTTTAAAAGCATTCCACGAGACTGGTTTTGAAGGTGCAATGCGCCCAGATCATGGCCGTGCAATTTGGGGAGAAGTGGCAATGCCGGGATACGGATTATATGACCGTGCACTAGGTGCAACTTATTTAAATGGTTTATGGGAAGCAATTAGTAAGTCAGACTGTAAATAAGAGTTTCATATATAGAAAGAAGGTACGTATGAGATTAACGGCAAAGGAACTGGAAAATAGAAAGATATGGGAAGATGCAGGGTTTGAACTACCAACATTTGACCGTGATGCAATGATAAAAAATACAAAAGAAAATCCCGAGTGGGTTCATTTTGGAGCAGGAAACCTCTTTAGAGCATTTCCTGCAGCAGTTGCTCAAGATTTACTAAATAGAGGGATTTTAGAAACAGGTATTATCGTAGCAGAAGGTTATGACTACGAAATTATAGAAAAAAGTTATAGAAACTTTGATAATTTAAACGTTCTAGTAACCTTAAAGCCAGATGGCAAATTAGATAAAAAGGTTATTGGAAGTATTGCTGAGACACTAACTGTTGACACAGCTAATGTAGAAGATTGGGATCGTTTAAAAGAAGTTTTTAGAAGTCCAAGTTTAAAAATGGCATCTTTTACAATTACAGAAAAAGGCTATAGTTTAGTGGATGCAAACCAGGCCTTCTTAAAAGATGTTGCTAGTGATGTGACCAAAGAGCCAGCTACAGCAAATAGCTATATTGGTAAATTAACAGCATTATGCTATGAGAGATTTCAAAATGGAAAACTACCATTAACATTAGTAAGTATGGATAACTGCTCCCATAACGGTAGTAAGCTTGAAGAAGCTGTTTCTACATTTGCAAGATTATGGGTAGAAAATAAAATCGTAGAAGAAGAGTTTTTAACTTATGTGTTAGAAGACATTTCCTATCCTTGGACCATGATTGATAAAATTACCCCAAGACCTGCAGATACAGTTGTTAAAATGCTAGAAGAGGTAGGATTTGAAGATACAGAAGCTATTATAACATCTAAAAATACTTATGTAGCAGCTTTTGTTAATGCAGAAGAGCCTCAGTATTTAGTAATAGAAGATAACTTTAA
>CAZLPH010000185.1:0-4566 GCA_964561345.1 uncultured Candidatus Epulonipiscium sp. | reverse complement strand
GAAATGAATATAGACTGTTAGATGAGTATTCTCCCATTGAATTTGTTACAGGGCGGGTCAAAACAATATCTAGTATATTAGAAAAATCCAAGAAAAAGAATATTAATTTGGAAGATTTAGAAGCGGAATTAGAAGATATTGCAGGGATAAGAATTATGTGTCAGTTTGTAGGCGATATTTATAAAGTAGTGGATATTATTAGAGAGAGAGATGGTAAGGATTTATTTGTTGTAGAGGAGCGGGACTACATAGAAAATATGAAGCGAAGTGGATACCGTAGCTTTCATATGATTATTAAATATCCGATCCAAACAGCTTTTGGAGAAAAAGTTGTTTTTGCAGAAATACAAATAAGGACCCTAGCCATGAATTTCTGGGCAACCATTGAACATTCCTTACGGTATAAATATAAAAAAAATATGCCCCATCATATTGAAGATCGGATTAGTAAAGCAGCAGAAGCCGCCTATTTATTAGACCAGGAAATGGCAGAAATACGTGAGGAAGTAATGAAGGCTCAAAAAAAGTTTCAAATGGAATCCAATGTTATAGCAGATATATTTGAGAGTATTAAAGGCTTGACAAGCACATCAGATACCCAAGAAATGAATGATTTATATGAGACCTTTTGGAAGCTATGGGAAGAGGGGGATGTGGATGCCCTTCAAGAATTTAGTCAAAAACTTGATACCATAGCCCAGGTCTATGGCACTCAAAAGTTACTATAAAGAAGGGACGGCTCACATTTGTGAACCGTCCCTAAAATCTTTGGCCAGGTCTAAGTTCTTGGAGGCCTTGGACCAAAATATTGATATAAGTTAACGGCAATTCGGCCATTAAATAACTTTCGTACTTTACTTGCTTTTTTACCAAGGTCTGTTTCAAAGGAACGTGCGGAGGTAATAGCATATAAGGACCAAGTTGGATCAGAGTTTACAAGATTTGCGAGAGAATTGTGAAGCCCCTGGACTTGGTCTTCATCACTTAACCGTTCCCCATATGGTGGGTTTGTAATAATAACCCCATAAGGTGTACGTGGCAGTTCCGTCTTGTGAACAGACTTTACAAAGAATGAGATACAATCATCCACGCCAGCAGCTTCAGCATTTTGCTGGGCGACAGAAACCCCGTGGCGGTCAATATCAGAGGCATGAATATTGACTTCTGTTTCTAAATCAATACCATCATAAGCCTCCTGCCTTACTTCTTTCCAAAGTTTATCGCCCAGTTGAGGCCAATTTGAACAAGCAAAGTCCCGGTTTAGACCTGGTGCGATGTTTCTAGCAATCATAGCCGCTTCAATTGGGATTGTCCCAGACCCGCAAAAAGGATCGTATAAAACGCGGTTTTTATTCCAGTAGCTAATTTGCACAAGGGCAGCAGCTAAGGTTTCTTTTAAAGGTGCCCCCCCTTGTTTTTGCCTATAGCCACGTTTGTGAAGGCCCTGGCTTCCAGTTGTGTCAATTGTTAGGGTTGCAATATCTTTTAAAATAGACACTTGCACGGTGTATTCTGGCCCTGTTTCAGGGAACCAGTCAATACCATAATGCTTGCCTAATCTTTTTACAATAGACTTCTTTACAATAGCTTGGCAATCAGAAACACTAAAAAGTCCTGATTTTACAGATTTACCAGTAACGGTGAATTTGGCATCGGGTGTAATCCAATTTTCCCAGGGGAGTGCATTGGTTAAATCAAAGAGTTGTTCAAAAGTCGTTGCCTTAAACTCACCCATTTTAAGGCGTACACGGTCTGCACTCCTAAGCCATAAATTAGAGAGAGCTATTCCTTCCACGTCGGCTGTGTAGGTTACCTTACCATCAGAAACCTGTTTTATTTCATATCCTAAATCCTCTACCTCACGGCGAACAATGGCTTCTATACCAAAGGTTGATGTTGCAATTAAATCGAATGTTTTCATATGACCACCTTTTAAAATTTATTATATCGGTTTATTATACCATTAGAGGGGAAATGTTTACAAGCAAACTTATATAAGGTAGACTATATTCTATGATGATTAAAAAAGGAGGGGTCCTATGCCGGTTAAAGTAGCTAACAACTTACCAGCTATTGAAATTTTAGAAAAAGAACAAATTTTCGTAATGAGAGAAGACCGTGCGGCAAAGCAAGATATTAGGGAATTGAACATATTGATTTTAAATTTAATGCCTATTAAGCAAGATACAGAGGTACAGCTTTTAAGATTGCTTAGTAATACACCACTACAGATGGAAGTTACATTTTTACATCCGTCGTCTCATGAATCTAGAAATACAGCGCCAGAGCATTTAAAAGAATTTTATAAAACATTCCCAGAAGTGAAAGCTAAAAAATTTGACGGAATGATTATTACAGGTGCCCCAGTAGAGATGCTAGAGTTTGAAAAGGTTTCATACTGGAAGGAACTAACAGAGATTATGGAATGGACCAAGACCCATGTAACATCCACGCTTCATATTTGTTGGGGCGCACAAGCAGCATTATATTACCACTATGGTGTAAAAAAATACCCACTTGAAGAAAAGTTATTTGGGGTATTTCCGCATACTAAGCATAATCACGAAAAGATACTACAGGGGCTTGATGACCAGGTATGGATACCACATTCAAGGCACTCGGAAGTAAGACAAGAAGACATAGAAGAAATTAAACAATTAAGTGTTTTGCTAAGCTCTGAAGAGGCCGGCGTTGCTTTTATTATCTCAGATGACGGCAGACAAATTTTTTCTACAGGCCATGCAGAGTATGATAGAAGGACAATTGATAAGGAATACAAAAGGGATCTTTCAAAGAATTTGCCTATTGCCCAACCTAAGAATTACTATGAAAATGATAACCATTTAAAAAATCCAGTGGTAAATTGGCGCTCACATGCCTATATTTTGTTCTCTAATTGGTTAAACTATTATGTATATCAAGTGACACCCTACAACGTAGATCATATTAAGTAGTCTAATTTACAAGAAACAAGTGGATTTAGTTGTGTTTAGGTAGTATTCTTGGTATAATTAAAGAAGGATATATAAAAAGTGAAGGGAGCACATATCATGAGAAGATGGATGAAAGATATGCCACTAACAATGGATGAAGTAAGAGGGCTTATGCACAAGAAGGACAAACAATCTAAATGGCTTTGGATTGGAATAGGGGTTTCTATTGTATGCTCATTAATCGCCATATCATTATGGATCTGTAACAAGCGTGATAGGGACATGGATGAGTATTTTGAGTACTTCGATGACGAGGATTTTGACGATGCAGATTTTGAATATGACGAAGATGACTTAGATGATTACGAAGTCGAGCATGTAGAAATAATAATTGATGATGAAGATAACGAAGAAGATGAAACAGAAGAAGATGAACAAATCGAATTACCAGAGTAATATTAAATAAATAACCCTTCTTATATATGGGATATATAAGAAGGGTTATTTTTACTGGTTTAATTCTTTTTTTAGAGCAGTAAGTAAAGCTTTGTTTTGACGAGGTAGCAAGAAACAAAATCTTAGGAATCGCTCGTTTAAAAATGGAAAACTGCTAGCATCTCGAATAAGCATTCTTTGCTGGAGCATTTTTTCGAAGATATCAGATCCTTTTATATTAGTGTCTAATAATTTAAAAAGAACAAAGTTTGCTTCTGGCTTGTAGACTTTAATATTTTTCCAGGTAAGAAGTTCCTTGTAAATAAGGTCTCTTTGCTCATCAAACATGGTTTTTGTTTTATTAATATAAGCCGTATCCCGTAACATTAACTCAGTTCCAAAACTAGCTAGAATGTTAGTTGTCCATGGATTTTTATGGTTATTCATATGGTTAATTAAGTCTTTATTAGAAGACATGCCATAACCAAGGCGAAGGCCAGGTGCTGAGAAAAATTTGGAGATTCCCCTTAAAATAAGTAGATTATCGTAATGTGGGATTAAAGAAGTTGCGGAGACTGACTCTATATTTTCTACAAACTCTACATAAGTTTCATCAATCATAACAAAAACATTGTTTTCCTTACATTTATCTAGTATTAATTTAAGTTTTGGTGTGTGGATACAGGTGCTCGTTGGGTTATTAGGATTACAGATGACTAACATATCGATATCAGTTGTTAGTTGACTGATTAAATCATCCACATTAATGTCAAAATCATCCTCTTCTTTGAGACGAAAATACTGGATATTACTGCCAGATAGAGAAGCTTCTCGCTCGTATTCGGAATAAGTAGGGCCTATAATTAATAATTCTTTAGGCTTTTTCATTTGGATCATAAGAGAAATGAGCTCTGTAGAGCCATTTCCAACGATAATATGGTTAGAATCGACACCAACATAATCAGAAATACCCTTGCGAAGAGAAGTGTAGTTTCTATCTGGATAGGTTGAGATAAGATCTAAATTGTGAGTGATTTCTTCTTTGGCAAGGGGAGAAATCCCAAGGGGATTAATATTACCACTAAAATCTATGATGTCACTGCGGGATATGCCGTATGCCTTAGAAATTGAATCCAGATCCCCGCCGTGTAAAAAGTGTTTACTTTGACTATTCATGTTTTTCCTCCTATATTAATAG
>CAZLPH010000184.1:0-4573 GCA_964561345.1 uncultured Candidatus Epulonipiscium sp. | reverse complement strand
AGCCTATTTGAATTTGTTAGATTTTCATTGATAGGCCTATCTTTTGCCTTTCGACGTCAATGTTAATAACTTTAACTTCCACAATATCCCCAACACTCACCACATCTAATGGGTGTTTAATATAACGTTCTGATAATTGTGAAATATGAACAAGCCCATCCTGGTGCACACCTATATCTACAAATGCCCCAAAATCCACAATGTTTCTAACAGTTCCTTTAAGAATCATTCCTTCCTTGAGATCCTTAATTTCCAGAACTTCACTATGCAAAATAGGCTTTTCCATCTCTTCCCTTGGATCACGCCCCGGCTTTTCTAACTCTTGCAAAATATCCTTTAGCGTTATCTCTCCTATATCAAGCTTAGACGCGATTGCTTCTACGTCTGTAATTTTTTGTCTAATATCTTTTGTCTCATTTTTATCTATATCATTTTTATCATAGCCTAGTTCTTTTAATAATTCTTGGGTTTGTATATAAGACTCTGGATGTATCCCTGTTCGGTCTAATGGGTTCTTACCATCCATAATACGCAAAAAACCTGCACTTTGTTCAAAGGCTTTAGGTCCTAGACCTTTAACCTTTTTTATTTGAGTTCTTTGGGTAAACTTACCGTTTTCTTCTCGGTATAGAATGATATTTTTTGCGACACCTTTTTTAATCCCCGCTACATATTCAAGTAAGGATACGGATGCTGTGTTTATATCTACCCCTACACTATTAACAGCATCTTCTACAACTCCGCCTAATGTTTCTTCTAAGCGCTTTTGGTTCATATCATGCTGGTATTGTCCAACGCCAATAGATTTGGGATCAATTTTAACCAACTCCGCAAGGGGGTCTTGAATCCTTCTGGCAATGGATACTGAGCTTCTTACACCTACATCATCATTAGGAAATTCCTCAGTGGCAAGTTTTGATGCTGAATATATAGATGCCCCCGCTTCATTTACAATGGCATAGTGTATTGGCTTTTCTATTTTTTTAAGCATATCTGCTACAAATTTTTCCGACTCTCTAGAAGCTGTACCATTTCCAATGGCAATTAAATCCACATCATGTTTTTTTATTAAGTCCATTAATACCTTTTCTGATTTGTCTATCTCACTTCTTGGTGGTGTGGGAAATATAACTGTATCGGCTAACTTTTTCCCTGTTCCGTCAACGACTGCAATTTTACACCCCGTTCGGTAAGCTGGGTCTAGTCCTAATACTGTATGATTGGCAATGGGTGCCTGCATCAATAACTGATACAAGTTTTGCCTAAATACCATAAGGGCACCATCTTCTGCCTTTTCAGATAGTATATTTCTAATTTCCCTTTCTATTGCTGGTGCTATAAGTCTCTTATAAGCATCTAAAATCACCTCATTTAGAACTTCTTCTATAGGCGGGTAAGATGTGCATAGGGTTTTTCCCTGAAAATACAGATGAATTTGTTCTATTGGGGCGTCAATTTTAACAGTAAGAATCTTTTCATTCTCACCTCTATTAATAGCTAAAATCCTATGGCCTGGAATGCTCTTAATTGCCTCATCATAATCATAGTACATATCGAATACTGTAGATGTTTTCTCATCCTTAGCTTTCGTCTCAATACGCCCTTTATTATAGGTAATATCCCTAATATAACTTCTATGCTCTGCATTATCTGAAAGAATCTCTGCTATTATATCTTTTGCACCATTTAATGCATCTTGAGCTGTTTCCACTCCTTTTTCTTCCGAGATATAGGCTTCTGCCGCTTTAAGTGGTTCTATATTTTCCTCTTGACCCCAAATTAGCTGGGCTAGGGGATCTAACCCTTTTTCTTTGGCAATAATAGCCCTTGTTCGTCTCTTAGGTCTATAGGGAAGATATAAATCATCTACTTCTGTTATGGTCTGAGCTTTATTGATTTTTGCTTCTAATTCCGGTGTTAAGGCTTCTTGCTCTTTGATTGATTCTATAACCTGTTCTTTTTTAGATTCTAAATTTCTAAGATATAATAACCGTTCATGAAAGTCACGTAGCACTTCATCATCTAAACTCCCCGTTACTTCCTTACGATATCTTGCAATAAAAGGGATGGTATTTCCCTCGTCAATTAATCCTATGGTATCTATAACTTGCTGTGGTTTTAATGATAATTCAGTTTGTAGTATTTTAATAATATCCATTTTTTTCTCCTTTATTTGTCTGGTTAGTTATATTATACCGCTTGACGGGGCGGTTAACAAGGTTAAGCCTCAAAGCTCTTGGGACGGTTAACAAATTTTTGTTTAAATTTGAAATACGACTTATAAAAAAGGTTAATATTGGTAATACTCTTAAATGAATGATAAACATAACTATTTAAACAATTAAAGGAGATTATTAACTATGCCAAGAACCGCAAGAGTAAAACCAGATCACTCCACCCATCACATAATGGTAAGAAGCATCAAAGAACTTGATTTATTTTGCGAAAGTGATGATAAAACCAGATATTTAGCAATTATAAAGAAGTATCAACTAAAATATGATTTTAAAGTATATGCTTATTGTTTAATGGATAACCACGGCCACCTTATTATTGATAGTTGTGGTGCTGATATTTCAAAAATCATGCATTCTATTAATCTTTCTTATGCTCGTTATTTTAATAAAAAATATGATCGTTATGGTCATGTGTTTCAGGATCGATTTAAAAGCAAAGTAGTCGATGATCCAAGATATATGATTACTTTGTCTGCATATATTCATAATAATCCAAAGGATATTGCTAAATACAAGGATAATGTGGATAAGTACCCATTCTCAAGCTTAAAAGAGTATTTAAAAGGAACTGATACCTTTGGCATATTATCACGTTCATATTTAGTTGATTTAGTAGGCTTTAAGCTTAAGCAAAACAGAAAAACATATATGAATTTAGTAAAAGAGTGTACGGATAAAGAGTATGAAACTGAAATTGAATTTATAAATGCCGAAACTGAGTACGTGACCCACAAAAAGATAATCCCACGTTCATGTAAACCTGTTGAAATTATAGCCTACGTCTCTAGTCTCTTAAGACAGGATCCTAGGGATATATATGTAAAGCACAAGCATAGCTGCTCTAGTCTACGGGCCTTATCTTGCTTCCTCATGAGCGCTTTGTGTGATATGAAGCATATGGAAATATGTGAAATTATCGGGGATATGACCCAATCCGGGATTTCTTATCTAACATCTAAGGGAATAGATATGGTTTCCATGAATAAAAAGATTATGGATGATTTTATCCCACAATAGTTATAGTCATTTTAAAAGACTTTGCTAGGCTTATTTGTGCTGCCTAAATATAAGATTGCATATGCCTAACTTGCCTTATGGGTATAATTTCACCCGCTCCTCCATCTATCTTGTTTTATTTTTATCCATTATTTAAATTTATACACGCATTTACATAAAATATTTCTTGTTAACCGTCCCCGATTTCCAACCCGCCAATTCCCCAAAACAAAACAAGCTGCTGGCAGCATTATTAGCTACCAACAACTTGTTAACCGTCCCATCAATACCGAAGCTCTTCATCAACCCAAACCTGAGCTCCATTCTGATCTGCTTGAATCATCTGCACCTGCCAACTATCTTCCAAGTTGTCGAGGTACTCAACCATCTCTCTTCTAAACGCTACAACATTTTTAATGACCGCTATAAGTGTCGGGCCTGCTCCGCTTAGGAATACACCTTTTGCCCCATGATTTCGAGATTCAACCATAATCTCTTCCATATTGGGAATGAGATGTTTTCTATAAGGCTCATGAAAACAATCCTGCATTGCCATTGGAAGATTATCCACATCTCCTGTAATCATAGAAGCAGCTAAAAGAGCAGCCCTTGAAGCATTAAAGACCCCATCTTGTAATGGTATTTGTTTTGGCAGCACATCTCTTGCAAGTTCTGTAGAAAGGGTAAAGTCCGGAATCATTACAGCAAATGTGATATTCTCGGCCACCTGAACTTTAACGTACTTCATATCTGTATCGTCCATGGCCCCGATCGTCATCCCCCCCAATATTGCTGGGGTCGTATTATCTGGGTGCCCTTCTATTTGAGCTGCAATCTGGACGAGTTCCTCTTTAGAGAAGAAGCTATGGCTCATAGCATTAGCAATGTGCAAACCTGCTACAATACAAGCTGCGCTACTCCCTAAGCCTCTTGTGTGAGGGATATGGTCTTGCTGTATGAGACGTATCCCAGGTGCTTTTTGTCCAATGATCTCATAGAATCTTAAAATCGTTTTGTAAATAAGGTTATTTTCATCTGTTGGAATAGCCTTACTACCCTCTTGAATGATTATGTCTAATCCTGATGGAATCTCTTCTGCATAAACAATGTTATACATTTGCAATGCCATTCCTATGCTATCAAATCCCGGCCCCATATTTGCTGTGGTAGCGGGTACTTTTACTTTTATCATTTACATCACCTTACAGATCTGTTAAATAGAATTTATCATGGATGGCTCTCATCGCTTTTTTCATGTCTGCTTTATCAATAAGAACTGAAATCTTAATTTCTGATGTTGAGATCATACTAATGTTAATGTTTGCATCATACATTGCCTC
>CAZLPH010000183.1:0-4580 GCA_964561345.1 uncultured Candidatus Epulonipiscium sp. | reverse complement strand
TATAAAAATACTCATTTATCTTTCTGAAAATAGTTTTCACTTTGAAACACCTCCACTTGTAAGTTTTGTTTTTAATTAAAAGAATATTCAAAACTAATTATACGCCTATTAAAACTATTTTTCAACCTATATAGTGGTTCTCTTCTCTTCTAACTCATTGAAAAAAACACCTAGTCAATGTATACTATTTACAACTAAGCAGATAATAACTTTGAGAAAAAAGAAGGAGGAAGCATATGAACAGCACAGTCGGCCTGAATAAAAACACCCTATCTGTAGGAGATAAAGAATATGTGTATCACGATATTACATCCCTTGAGGAGCTTGGTATAGATAATGTCTCTAGACTCCCCTACTCTCTTAAAATTCTTTTAGAAGGTGCTTTAAGAAATTATGATAATAGACTTGTAACCATGGAACACATCAAAAGAATCACTTCCTGGTCTAGTCAAGAAGAGAAAAAGGATATTCCCTTTATCCCCTCTAGAATTGTACTCCAGGATTTTACCGGGATTCCAGTGGTGGTGGATTTGGCAACCATGAGAAGTCAAATTGAAGAAATGGGTGGTGATCCTAGTAAAATTAATCCTATTGTACCTGTGGATCTTGTAATTGATCACTCCGTAATGGTTGATTCAGCTGGTAAATCTGACTCATTAAATTTCAATGTAGAAAAGGAATTTGAAAGAAATAGTGAAAGATATGAACTTCTTAAATGGGCACAAAATTCGTTTTCAAACTTTCGTGTATTTCCGCCATCTATTGGGATTGTCCACCAGGTAAACCTAGAATACCTAGCCAGTGTGGCAACAATCAGGTCAGATCAAGGAGAAAATCTTATCCTACCAGACACACTAGTCGGAACGGATTCTCATACGACTATGATTAATGGCATTGGTGTACTAGGATGGGGAGTTGGTGGTATTGAAGCTGAAGCTTGTATGTTAGGTCAGCCACTTTACTTTTTAGTCCCCGATGTGGTTGGGTTTAAGCTAACAGGTCAGCTTCCTAAGGAGGCCACTGCAACAGACCTTGTTCTAACTATTACGAGTATATTAAGAAATCAAGGTGTCGTTGGGAAATTCGTTGAATTTTACGGGACAGGGGTTAGTCATATAACCGTTGAAGACAGAGCTACAGTATCTAACATGTGCCCTGAATACGGTGCTACTGCGGCCTATTTCCCCGTTGATGATAAAACCCTAGACTACCTCAAGGCGACAGGTAGAGATCAGGAGCAAATATCTTTGGTTGAAAAATATTACAAGGCTCAAGGGATGTTTAGAAGAGATGACTCACCTGAACCTGTTTTTACCACGACCCTTGAACTTGACCTGTCAACAGTAGTGGCAAGCCTTGCTGGTCCTAAACGGCCTCAAGACCGTATTGATCTTAAGGATATGAAGACGGCCTTCTCAGATATCATTACAGCCCCTGCTAGTGAGGGTGGGTATGGTCTAGAAGGAAATGAAATAAATCAGACTGTTGAGATTAAATATAAGGATGGCAAAACTGAGAATTTAAATACAGGTGCTGTTGTTATTGCTGCTATTACAAGTTGTACCAATACATCCAATCCTTATGTTATGGTGGGGGCTGGTCTTCTTGCAAAAAAAGCTGTGGAACTTGGCCTTGTAAAACCTAGGTATGTAAAGAGTAGTTTTGCGCCAGGATCCCTGGTAGTTACAGAGTACCTAAAAAGAGCAGGTCTGCTTCCTTACCTAGATAAGCTAGGCTTTAATGTGGTTGGTTATGGTTGTACAACTTGCATTGGAAACAGTGGTCCCTTATCAGATGAAGTAAGTGAGGCTATTGAGGATAACAACATGACAGTGGCAGGTGTTTTAAGTGGTAACCGTAATTTTGAAGGCCGTATTCACGCCCTAACAAAGATGAATTATCTAACCTCTCCCCCACTGGTTGTAGCTTACGCATTAGCAGGTACAATGGATATAAATTTTGATGCGGAGCCAATTGCTTATGGTGACAACAAGGAGCCAGTTTATTTAAAAGATATATGGCCAGAGGCTGATGAGATTAGAAGGGTTATTGATCAATTTGTAACACCTGATATCTATAAGGATAAATATCATAATGTTTCACACCAGAACGCGCTTTGGAACGCCCTTCCTATGCCAGAAGGCAAGGTTTATAAATGGGGCCAATCTTCTACCTATGTCAAAATGCCTACATTCTTTGACAATATGGAAAGAAAGCCTGGGCAAGTAAGTGATATTACAAATGCAAGAATACTAGCCTTACTTGGTGATTCTGTTACAACCGATCATATCTCACCAGCAGGTAGTATTCCAGAAACCTCCGATGCCGGAAACTATTTAACAGCTCAAAATGTTAAAACGGAGCATTATAATTCCTATGGGTCACGAAGGGGAACTCACGAGGTTATGATGAGAGGAACCTTTGCTAACATTAGAATTAGAAATAGGATGGTTCCTGGTGTTGAGGGCGGCTTTACAAAATATTTGCCGACTAATGAGACCATGTCTATCTTTAATGCTTGTAGCAGGTATAGGGAAACGCAAACCCCCTTAATTGTTATTGCAGGCAAAGAATACGGGACAGGAAGTTCTAGAGACTGGGCAGCTAAAGGGACAACCCTCTTGGGTGTTAAGGCAGTTATTGCTGAGAGCTTTGAAAGAATTCATAGAAGCAACCTAATTGGAATGGGGGTTCTGCCACTTCAATTCTTGGATGGACAAAGTGCAGAGTCCTTAGGAATAAGAGGAACTGAAGTCTTTAATATAGCTGGTATTACAGATGGGCTTTCTCCTAATAAGGAATTAAGTATCTCTGCAATACGTGAGGATGGCACCACTTTAACCTTTGATGCTATTGCAAGATTAGAGAATCATATAGAAGTAGATTACTATAGCCATAATGGTATTTTAAATATGATTTTACGTGGTTTTTTAGATGAAGCCGATCGTGACAATTAGACACTAGATTTATGAGCACAGTAAAAAGGACCTTCAAATTATTAATTGAAAGTCCTTTTTATCTTTCAAATGGCTATACTCTTGCTAGCCTAAGTTCAATTTTATCAACGCCTATATTTCTTATGGTTTCACATAGAGCTCCATCAATGTAAGATGATTTTATTACCTTCTCTTCTCCATTAACAGTTACTGTGTAAGCGGAAATCTCATAGTTGCCAGGGATATAATCTTCCTGATCTTCTAAATGATAGATGACTGGAATCTCTCCTAAAAACACAGATTCTATTGTTAAGTCCTCACCAATTAAGTAGGACGGGAATACTGGTGCAAATTCTAAACAAAGGCCTTGGTCTTTCATGGTAAAAGGCGTTTGTCCAAACATTATAATCTGCCACATATTCAAAAACTCAACGGTAGATCCGCTTAATCTTGCAACAAATCCTTTGCCGTGTATCTTTTCATTGGGGTTCACTGAGCTGGCAATAAAGGATGAATTCTCAAGTAAGCTTCTCCCATATACAGCAGGATCCTGGAATGGAACGGCTGCCAACTTAAAGTCTTCTATATACTCTTTGTACAAACCAGATTTTAATAGGCCTAGTAAGTATTTGTATTCCATGTGAAGCCAGATAGAGCCGTTTTCAAGCCAACCTGGTGTGAATGCCCTTGCTCTTCCTAGCTCATAGGTAGATTCTTCTAGAGAAGCATTGACTCTGTACATGTTAAGTTTTTGATCATATAAATCACTGTTTTTTACTTTTTTATAAAGGTCAAGTTTATCTTCTTTAGATGAGTTAAGCTTAAAGTAGCGAACTTGTCCTTCTAAGAAATATGGCATCTCTTGTAATTCTACTTCTTTAATTTCAATGCCATCAGGGGTCTCATTATATTTACTTACATCATAATAGAAGTAAGTTGGGCATATACCTTTCCCAATTTTAAGGGCTTTTTTAATAGCATTTTTAAGAACTACTAAATAAGTTTCTAGGAGCTCGCAAGTTTGCTTACTAGAATAAGTTATACGCTTTCCTGAAACTGTTTTACTCGTTTTTTCCCTATAAAGTTCTTTTGCATCATTTAACTGATTCCAAAAATTCATGACAGAATTTTCTTGTTCCAGCTCCGCTTTATTTTTATGGATAATTTTCTGAGTTTGGTCTGCAAATTCAGCCAGTTCCTCTAAAAGATTAATATCGACTTTATATTTCTTCATCAGATCTAGGGTAAACTCAACATTTCTTGCCAGTTCATAAGTTTCTGCCATAGAAGAACCTAATAACCCTGGAAGTCCGTTTAAGGCGTCATACCAACCCGGCTTACCGCCTTCCATTTCAAGGCCCATTCCGTAAGGATCGAGTGCCCCAAATTTTACAATAGAAAGAAGTAATAGTTTTTCAACTAAATTACTATAGACAACATTTCCAGCCTTATCAGTCAAGTACATATTGTTAGAGTTTTCTTTTTTAGCTAAGGACTTATATTGCCTAATACCATTGTCAGTTTTTTTATAGCGCTGAGCCCGCGGAAGAATATCTGCCTTGGAATCGACATACGTGTATGTTTTATCTTCAAGAAGCAGTTCTTCTTCTTTATCTGGATAAATAGACAAGTAAGCTTCAATTA
>CAZLPH010000182.1:0-4584 GCA_964561345.1 uncultured Candidatus Epulonipiscium sp. | reverse complement strand
AAAAAACCTAATTGTTCCTCTTGATAACCTAGAAGAGGCTAGGCTAGTTAAAGGTCAGAATACTCCCATCTATGTCAGAAGAAGAAGCACTAGAGGTGACCAAGATCTACAGCGTAGCTGGGCTAATAAAAAACAGAGGTAAGCTTATTACCAAACGTCCTTTTAGAGCGCCACACCATAATGCTTCTATGAACTCCCTAATTGGCGGGGGTAATTTTGCTATGCCTGGGGAAATTTCCTTGGCCCACAACGGCATCCTCTTTCTAGATGAAATTGCTGAGTTTAATAAAAAGACCCTCGACTCACTAAGGCAACCCCTAGAAGATGGCCATGTAACCATCTCTAGGGTACAATACTCCCATCAGTTTCCTGCTAGCTTTATGCTAGTCGCAGCCATGAACCCTTGTCCTTGTGGCCACCACGGGGATTCTAGGTGTCACTGCACGGATTACGAAATCCAAAAATACCGGGCCAAACTCTCAGGCCCTATTATGGACCGTATCGATATTCAAAAAAACCTAAGAAGCTTAGATATTCTTGACCTACAATCAGAAAGCCCCGGACCTAGTTCTAAGAGCATCCGCCAAGCAGTAGAAAAAGCCAGAATGATTCAAAAAATACGCTACAGGGATTTCCCCCTTGTAAACTGCAACGCGCAGATGTCTCCGGACCTTATTCAAAGCTATTGCAAATTAGATAATGATAGCACACTACTCCTAAGACAAGCTTTTACAAGATTCAAATACAGCGCTAGAACCTATCATAAATTTCTAAAACTTGCTAGAACCTTTGCCGACATGGAAGCCTCAACAAAAATTCATAAATCCCACCTCATTAAAGCCCTTTTATGCCGTGAAATCGAAAAAGAATAAGCTAATTTAAAAATCTTTTAAGAGGTGAGTTATGGAAAGTATGTTGTATGATATATGGCTTAATAATTTAACCGGCATAGATCCTTATCTGATTCGTAATCTTCTTGACTATTTTATGATGCCAGAAAATATTTATACTGCTAGCTTAAGTGACCTTATAGAAGTTACAGGCATCGGACCCACAACAGCCACTCTTTGTAAGAATAATTCTTCTCATACCCCTATCGGTAAAGAGATTATAAAACTGCTTGCTACTTCTTCTTTTTCCATAGAAGTTATTAGTAAAGAGCTAAAGTTTAGCCTTGAAGAAATTCAGGAGGCCCTTTTTCTATTGGAACTAGAAGGGCAAGTTCAGTGCCTGGGTGGGATCGTCAAAGTTCTTTAGATACTTCATGGTTATTTAAACGTATAAAAACGTAGTTACTGTGCTAAGGGATTCTCCCCGTATTTGACTTCATTATTTGTGGCAGAAAAAAAGTAGTGAAACAAAAATGCTATCGCATTTCACTTCACCACTGTAGAGTTATCTGGTGACAGGCACCCTTGGCTATTTGGGCGTAAGCCCGAAGAGCCTTGCTAAAAACTAAGCTAAGACCTTACTTTCTAAATAGATCGTATCAGGACACAAGTCCTGTTCATGTACCCATTGTACTGTTCCCATAAACGGTTTAACTGTCTTAAATAAATTCCATTCTTTTAATTCTCTAAAAATCCCCATATCTAAATAAGGCTTTACATCAAATATTCCTATTTCATCATTAGTAAATGTAACCGTAATTGTAAAGTCCTTGTTCGCCACTACATCTTTTACCCTCGGATTCATAAAGTCACCTCCTAGTCTACTTCAAAGGATCAATCTTATAAATATTCTCACCTTGTATTGCTAATTCCTAATTGGCCATCAGTTCATCTTTGTGAATTTCTATCCATGCTTGTATTAATTTCATCTTATTCGCTCTAATTTCTCCTTCAAGTAATTCACCCTCTGGTATTGAAAGAACTGCTTCTTGCCCTTGATAGGTAACGTGAATATGTGGCATATGATGCCGCCTGTTATCCATATAGTACATTGAAATAATAATTCCATAAAACATTGATAATACTGCCATCTCTCCACCCACCTTATATTTAAATTATATCAAACTATATAGACTTTTACAATACAGACTCTAGCGCATTACTGTGGTATACCAAACATAATTTATTATTATTTGGGCAGAAAAAAAGTAGTGAAGAAAAAATGCTATCGCATTTCACTTCACCACTGTAGAGTGATGAGGGACTGTCCCCCTAGGCGATTTTGCGCAGCAAAGAGCCTTGCTTATAATGTATTATTATTCTACTAACTTAATGACATTGTCTTGCGAGGGGGGAAAGCCCTCGAGCTTGCTAGGCTCTTGAGCGCTATAAGCTTTTATAAACGTCCCCTCTATTTCCCATATTCACAACTATAATTTTTACTATGTCCTCACTAATACTATATAATACCCTAAAGTTTCCTACCCTTAGCCGATATAACCCATCTTGTCCCTCTAATCTTTTAATATCACCTTGTGGTATTTTATAAATAGCCCGTAGTAGCTTTTCTTGATCTTTCTTATTCTGTTTTAAC
Source organism: uncultured Candidatus Epulonipiscium sp. (assembly GCA_964561345.1). Lineage (GTDB taxonomy): Bacteria > Bacillota > Clostridia > Lachnospirales > Cellulosilyticaceae > JAAYSX01. Next base: position 2,100 of record CAZLPH010000182.1, on the reverse strand, counting down.
AAGAATTTCTTAGCCTTTTTCTTTAAACTAACTTCGAAGTTCATCTACATTAAACCCCAATTCTCTTACAAAATCATCCAAAGATGTCTCTTCTTCGTTATCCTCCATGGCTTCTCTTATAAGTTGCAAATCTATATCATCTGGCTCTTCCTCAGGTATATTTAATCCTTGTATTCCTCTCAAAATAGCAATAACGTAAGCTACCTTGTCATCTGGTAAATTTTCTATTATTTGATGAGCAGATTTTCTTAATGTTGTATTCATAATTATCACCTCTAATTATATTATAGCCTAAATCCAGAACTTTATATACTCTAACCTCAAAAATATTAGTTTCAAGCGATTTATAAATAGGAATAAACCTATAAGTATTCGTACTTACCAAATATAACTTGAATTATTCGTGGCAAAAAAATAGGCCTAGCAACTTTTAGATTGCTACACCTATGATTATGAGTTGTCAGAATAGTTTTAGAGTTGTGTGGGGTACGACCCCGTGGCGATTTTACGCTTATTGTAGCATTTCTCTGCTTATCTTATCTATTTCTTTTTCAGTTAAACCCGTAAGATCCATTATATCCTCTATGCTCATCCTTTTTATAATTGCATTTTTAACCACTTTCCTTTTTTCCTCTTGTTTTCCTTCTTGCTTTCCTTCTTCTCTTAATTTATCTGCTATTGTCATTACCAGTTCACTCCCTTCGACTGATATTTGATCAGCTATTTGAATCAATTCATCTTTCTCAATGTCGCTCCTTACACTTAATACATACCTCAAGCACGATTCCATATAATGCATTATGGTATCTTTCTCTATTATTTCATCTAAGAGTGTAAATCCTTCTGTTATTATATCCATTACCTTGCCTTTACTTGCATGTCTTACATCTCTCATAATCTTAATTATAATTCGGGTTACTGATTCTAGCTTGATATCTTCATCATTATATTTTGTCAAATCATATATGAGATATTCAAAGCTTGGAATATACCTTTTAACATCCTCCGGCAGCCGATTATACCCATTAATCATGTCACCTAGTTTTGTTTTAACACGCCACTCACCTTTGTCATGATATATTACCAACGGTATTATTACAGGTAGTTCATCCGAACCTTGTTTTTTAACTTTACTTTCCCATATCTCAATCATATATCTTAATAATTGGAATATGACTAACTTATCCTGATATGATTTATGCTCAAAAAGAAAATATATATAACCTTCTTTATTATTTATATCCGCCCTAAAGAGCAAATCTGAAAACACTTCCTGCAGTTCTTTATTAATAAATGAATCCTTTTGTGGCTCTAATGTAGTAAGGTCAACTATATCCCGTATACTTGCTGGCAAATATCCATTCATGAAGTCTTTGGCTATTTTTACACTACCAAAGGTCTCTTTAAATAATTTATCGTGGGCCTGTTCTATTATATGCAATATATCACCTACTTTCTTCTATACTTCTATTATAACACCAATTTTATTATTGTTAATACCTATTCATTGGATTGAAGATAGATTCTTTATTTATCGCTTGCTTTGACACAAATAAAACCATAATTGGAGAGTTGATCATTATTCTACTATTGTATATACCAAATATAACTTGAATTATTCGTGGCAAAAAAATAGGCCTAGCAACTTTTAGATTGCTACACCTATGATTATGAGTTGTCAGAATAGTTTTAGAGTTGTGTGGGGTACGACCCCGTGGCCAGAGGTGCACTGCCTCTGGCTTTCTAGTTGATATTATGGCTGCATATAAAGCTATTATATCTGTCGTATCTAATTCTTTAAATATATCCATTCTCCCCTTCCTATGTTACCTTGATTATATACCACTCTCAGTACCCTGGCAATTTAATATTCGGCTAAATACTCTCACCTTCATTCTCATACTCTACCTTCATCCCACCAACCCCCTAACTCACCAAATATTCTGACATGGTTCATTATAAGAAAAGCGAGCTGCTTAACACTCGCCTATCTTATTCTTGCCACACAGGTTACAAAGCTTCAAACACACATGTACCTGTCACTATATATGTTCCTCAGTTCATTCACTTCATCACTCTACTGTACTAAGGGACTGTCCC
>CAZLPH010000181.1:3113-4650 GCA_964561345.1 uncultured Candidatus Epulonipiscium sp. | reverse complement strand
AGAATGGTTCAGAAGATGTTGTTGCACAGTCCATAGCAAAGGCAATGGTTCCTGTCGGTGCTAATACTGAAACTTGGGCATTACGGTAGCCGTGCTTAGTTCCGCTGGTAATGGCATCCTGCCAGACGTCTTTAACATAGGTGCTAAGGTCATCTAGATTAAGTGAGCCTAGGACCTGGTGGTCTATTTTAACAGGCTCGTAGTTTAATTTATCCTTTAGGGAGATGTCTTCACTTGGGTACCCGGCCACAGCCCCGTGATTATTGATGACAGCTAGCATATGATCTTTATTAATATCATAGTAAGTAAAGGGCCCTATTTTTTCTGCAAACAAGGAAGAAATATAGTATGAGTAGCCTGTCAGGGTACTCATTAGGGAAGACCCAACATTTCTGGCCTCTTCTCCATCATAAGGGAGTGTCATAAGCATAAAAAGTGTTCCTAAATTAGTCAGGCCAAGGCCTGTTGTTCTAAAATGGTAAGACTTTCGTGCAATAGGCTCAGTTGGGAATTGTCCCCAATGTATGGTTGCTTCAAGAACAATTTGGGTCATTTTAATACAGTGGAGATATCCTTCCATATCCAGGGTGTTTTTCTCAGGATCGTAGAACTTAACAATATTAATACTGGCTAGGTTACATGCTGTATCATCTAAAAACATATATTCTGAGCATGGATTACTAGCATTAATACGGTTGTGCTTTGCATCATAGTCCCCATCCTCACCAGAAGGGCAAGTGTGCCATGCGTTAATAACATCATCAAACTGTATCCCAGGGTCACCACATCGCCAAGAAGCTTGGTTAATGTCCTTCCAAAGAGACTGAACGTTAACTTCTTTAGAAATCTCCCCATCTAACCGGTTTATTAAAGGGATAGTTGCCTTAGGGTCGTGGATAGATGTCATAAATTCATCACTAACACGAACAGAGTTATTAGCATTTTGACCTGAGACTGTATCATATGCCTCCCCATCAAAGTGGGTGTCGTAACCCATTTTACCAAGTGCCACAACCTTATCTTCTTCAATGGCTTTCCAAGAGATAAACTGTTCGATCTCAGGGTGGTTAATGTCTAAGACATTCATTTTAGCGGCACGTCTCGTGGTTCCGCCAGATTTTATAGCCCCAGCATTACGATCAAATACTCTTAGAAAACTCATAAGACCTGAGGATTTACCACCGCCAGATAAGTCTTCGCCCACACCGCGGATTGGGGACCAGTTAGTCCCAACACCAGAACCATATTTAAAGAGTCTTGTTTCAGTTACAAGTTGATCTGTTAGTGACTTTTCCCCAAGAAGAGAGTCTTTAACCCCAACAATAAAACAAGCTGACCCTTGGGTTCTTGTGTAAGAGTCAGGTGATAAGATAGATTTATCTTGTTTGGGGTCATAATAATAATGCCCTTGGCTTGGCCCTTCAATACCGTAGGCTGTTTTAAGCCCTGTATTAAACCACTGGGGGCTATTAGGTGCCCACATTTGAGCAATAAGCATATAGGCAAGCTCGTCATAGACAATTTCTTTTTGATCTTC
>CAZLPH010000181.1:0-3013 GCA_964561345.1 uncultured Candidatus Epulonipiscium sp. | reverse complement strand
TCATAGAAACACATCCTCTGTTATTTTTATAAAATCATTAATACATACAACATATTGTATCATAAATATGGTCCTATACCAAAGAGAGTTTTAAAAAAGACTTCTAAAGTGAGGGACAACGGAATAGATATGTTAAAGACAGTAAAGGATAAGGCTGTTTAAAAACATAAAGATAATAAGAAAGAGGTGTTGGAAGTGACGGATCATTTAGTGAAAAATAACGAAGTAACTGTAGTAGGGAAAGTCATTGGAGATATGAGCTTTAGTCACAAAGTGTATGGGGAGGGGTTTTATACCTTTGATATTGAGGTCCCTAGATTAAGCGATTCTGTTGATAAATTGCCAGTAACGATTTCAGAGAGATTATTACCAGCAGTGGGGGAATTATTAGGTGAAACCGTAGAAATATTAGGCCAGTTTAGATCCTATAATCAATATGATGAAGGACGAAATCGACTTATACTAACAATATTTGTCCTTGAACTTAAAATAGTAGAAGAGCCGGAAATTAATAGAAGCAAGAATAATATCTTTTTAAATGGATTTGTTTGTAAAAGCCCTGTTTATAGGACTACCCCTTTTGGAAGAGAGATAACGGATTTGCTTGTGGCTGTAAACCGCTCCTATCATAAGTCAGACTACATACCCTGTATTAGCTGGGGGCGGAATGCAAGGTACGCACAGCACCTTAAAACTGGGGATAACATAATGCTTTGGGGGAGAATACAAAGTAGAACCTACCAGAAGAAACTGGAGAATGGTGAAACAATTGCTAGGGTTGCATATGAGATGTCAGTTTCAAAAATGGAACTAGTGGATCAGGTATTAGAGGATGATTTAGATGAAAATCAGATAGATACATTGTAACTAATTCAGATTCGTATTATAATGATAACAGAGGTGATAAACTGTGGATAAAGGACTTGTACAAATTTACTGCGGAAATGGTAAAGGAAAAACAACTGCAGCCATTGGTTTAGGAATTAGAGCAATTGGTAGGGACTTGAAAGTCATTATGATTCAGTTTCTGAAGCATTCAGATACAGGTGAATGTAAAACATTAAAAGGCCTCGAGCCAGATTTTAAAGTTTTTCATTTCGAAAAACCGAGGGGATTTACATGGTCACTTACACCTGAAGAGCGAGAAGAAAAAAAACTAGAAATTAAGAATGCAATGAACTTTGCACGTAAAGTACTAGAAACAGGAGAATGTGATATTTTAATATTAGATGAGATATTAGGGGCCATACAAGGTGGGTTTGTTGTAGAAGACGAGATTTGTAATATGATTGATAATAAACCTGATACAGTGGAACTCGTTTTAACTGGTAGGGTACTGCCAGATAGTATCGCTGAAAAAGCAGGATATATTAGCAAAATTGAAGCAGTCAAACATCCTATGACAGAAGGTATATCTGCTAGAGAGGGTATTGAACACTAGACACTAAAGAAAAAGTACGGAAGATGAGGTGCGGATATGAAAGCGGAGTATATCAATCCATTTATTGAAGCTAGCAGAAGTGTGTTTAAAAATGCTGCTAACATAGAATTGGATCTAGGAAAGATTTATTTAAAGACAGACCCCTATGATACGATTGCCATGATGATTATGATTGGGGTTACGGGGGATTTGAGAGGCCGAGTGATTATTTATATGGATGAGGCAGTAGCCTTGGCCACGGTTTCAAATATGATGGGTATGGAAATAACCGAGTTAGATGAGATCGGCCAAAGTGCTCTCATGGAAGTCTGTAACATGATGCTTGGCACAACGGCAACAATTCTAGCTAGCAATGAAATAATCGTTGATATTACACCGCCGACATTACTTATGGGTAGCAATATGAAAATATTTAGCAACCAAGAGCAAACGATTTGTGTCCCACTAATACGTGCAGAAGGCGGAACCGTGGAAATAAACATAACATTAACTTAAAATATTCTTGAAATAAAAAGAGTAGCAATTATATATATAATTGCTACTCTTTTTGATTAAATGATTAATGATCAATTAAATGTTCCATGTTATACAAACCAGGTGTTTGTAATTTTTGGTACATGAATTTGGCAGCTTTAATAGCGCCCACTGCAAATACTTCTTTAGATGTTGCTGTGTGGCCTAAGGTGATCATTTCATCTTGCCCAGCAAAGAGAACATCGTGTTCGCCAACAATTGTCCCCCCGCGAACTGCGTGAATTCCGATCTCTTTTTTAGGACGTTTTTCACGTGTGGTAGAGCGGTCAAATTGATAGGCATACTGATTATCAAGAACCTCATTAATACCGTCAGCAATGGCAAGAGCCGTTCCGCTGGGGGCATCAATTTTTTGATTATGATGTTTTTCAATAATTTCAATATCGAAGCCTGCATCTGACAAAATTTCTGTTGCTCTTTTGGCTAGGCCAATTATCAGGTTTACCCCTAAAGACATATTGGCAGAAAAGAAGACAGGAAGGCTTAAACTAACATCTTTGATATAAGATAAGTCTTCTTCAGGAAGTCCAGTCGTACAGACGATCACAGGTATGTTTTTTGTTTTTGCAAATGTGAGTAAAGGACGAACGGCTTTGGCAGTTGAAAAATCAATAATAACATCAGCGTCTACGGTGCATTCGTCAGCTCTAGGGAATACAGGGTAAGGGTTTGGTGCACTTAGATTTGGATCTATTCCTGCAACGATGGTTAAATCAGGATCCTTCTCTACAAGTTTTGTAATAACCTGCCCCATTTGGCCGTTACAACCGTGCATAATAATATTTATCATATAAACTGCTCCTTTCTATGGAATAAGCTTTAGACGTTGCAGTTCGTTTCTGAGTAATGCTGCGTGTGGATCCTCCATTGGTGTTAGGGGAAGGCGACAACTACCAACATTCCAACCCATCATATTTAAAGCCGCTTTAACTGGAATTGGATTTACCTCGCAAAATAGTAAATGGATTAAATCAAGATACTTAAGTTGAAGATCTCTACTGCCAGCTGGATTACCATCTAAAAACAAACGTACAATAT
>CAZLPH010000180.1:0-4663 GCA_964561345.1 uncultured Candidatus Epulonipiscium sp. | reverse complement strand
CCCCTATAATACCAAAGCGAATTTTTCTTCCCATTATTTGTCCTCCTATTTAGATTAGCTTGTGAGTTTATATGCTATTATTCTACCATATTTGTCCACACTTCCCAAACAGCTACAATAAATTTTACTAGCCTTCCATATATCTAGAGCTAAGGCTAAAAAAGGCAAAGGAGCTCTGCTCCTCTGCCTTTTTTAGTATATATTAGCGGATATAAATACCATATCCATCGCGCAGTCCAAGTCTATCGCCAGTAAATGAAATAGTGACACCATCTGATGTGATAATTTCTTTTGTAGCAACAAGGCTTACTGCCACATCTGTTCTCCTTTTTGTCTTACTATAAATGTTTTCCTATTTGTTTTAGAAATCCCTTACAGCTACTAAGCCATCTCTCCTTCTGTTAATTATCATCCTCTTATGTCAACACTTTTATTATAGCTTATATGTGTGGTCTAGTGGACCACTACCCTTTCCTAAATCAAGCTGGGCAGCTAAGGCACCTCTTAGGTAGTCCTTTGCATGCTTAATACTTTTCCTAAGACCATTTCCACCTGCCAGGTTACATGCAATTGCTGCTGATAGGGTGCAGCCTGTGCCGTGGGTATTGGGATTATCGATTCGCTCCCCAAGGTACCATAGCTCTTCTTGGCCGATATAGAGCAAGTCATTGGCATCATTTATACTATGGCCCCCTTTTACAAGGACAGGGGTTTTTATTTTTTTAGCAATACACTTTCCTGCTTTAACCATGTCACCCTCGTCTTTAATCTGGAAGCCGCAAAGGACCTGGGCTTCAGGGATATTGGGTGTAATAAGAGTCCCCATTGGGAGAAGCTTATTAATAAGGGCATCTTGGGCCTCCTTAGAAATTAGCTTGGAACCGCTAGTTGATACCATAACAGGATCTATAACAATATTTTTTACATTGTATTGGGCCAACTTATGGGCAATCACATCAATAATGTCACTATTTGACACCATGCCAATTTTAACAGCGTCGGGGAAAATATCTGTCAATATACAGTCTAATTGCTTGCCAACAAATTCTGGTGTCACCTCCATGACCCCATAAACACCCGTGGTGTTCTGGGCTGTTAGGGCAGTAATGGCACTCATGGCGTACATTTTGTGGGCGGCAATAGTTTTGATATCTGCCTGGATTCCTGCCCCGCCACTTGAATCTGATCCTGCTATTGTTAATACTGTTTTCATTTGATTATCTCACTCCAGTCTCTGTATGATGCTAAATAGTAATCTGATATTTCTTTTATTTTATTTTCATTGTCTTTAGAAGCCTTATCATAGACAGCTACAACCTTAAAGCCGGCCGCCTTGGCTGTTTCAATGGCATGAAGGGTATCTTCAAAAACCAGGGTTTCTTCTTTCTTAGTGCCAATCACAGCAAGTGCCCTTTCAAAGATAAGAGGACTATCTTTCCCGTCGCCTACTTCTGTGCACGTCAGAATATGGCTAAAGAAGCCATCCATTCCCGTTCGTTTTAGGGCTTGCTCAACTAGTGGCCGGTCTGACGCCGTTGCTATGCACATGGCCACATCACATTGTTGAAACTTCTTTAGCATGTCTATAACCCCGTCTTTAGGGACAACTATATTGGCATAAAAATCCGCTAGTAAATCATTAATGTCTGCCATAATTGTTTCCACCCTATGATTTATCTTATAATGAATCTGGTAATACTGGGCCGCCTGGGCCAGGCTCATGGTTTCAAGTTTTTTATTAAGCCCCTTCTCCGGCACAATCCCCTTGTTTAAAAGATACCTCTCACCAAGGCCCTCCCATATAAACATTGAGTCTAATAGGGTACCATCTAGGTCAAATATCATTCCTTTTATAGACATGAGCCCACCATATCCTTTGATAGCTTATATAATTTTTCACTGGCTTCTTTAATATATTTTTGTGCAAAAATTGCCGAAACAAGGGCAACCCCATGGACGCCACTGCCTGATAGATCCTTGATATTATGATCATAAATGCCACCGATGGCACATATTGGCACGTCTACTGCCTTGCAGATTGCTTTAAGGGTATCTGCTGGCAGGACACTTGCATCGGCCTTGGTTGAGGTCGCAAATACTGCCCCGACACCAAGATAATCTGCCCCGCTTCTAACTGCCTTTTGGGCTTGCTCCACTGTTTGGGCTGATATGCCAATAATCTTATCAGGCCCTAGGCGCTCTCGTACCTTAAGCCCATCCATATCATGCTGGCCAATGTGGATACCATCTGCATCACATGCAATGGCTACTGCCACATTATCATTAATAATAAAGGGCACATTATAGGTCTTACAAAGGGCTTTTATGTCAAAAGCCTGCCTTAAAAAATCGTCGTCATTCAGCTCTTTTTCCCGCAATTGAACCATTGTGACCCCACCTTTTAGGGCCTCTTCCAGGTCCTGGCTAAGGGTTCTTCCAGGTTTTAGCCAGGTACGGTCAGTGACGGCATACAAAATCATATGTTTTTTATCTAATGTCATATTTTGCTCCTTCCTCAAGTTGCTTGCTATCTAGGTTATAGACAGCGTCTAAAATATAAGTACCATAGCTGGCGTTGCCGTCTTGCTTTTTTAGCCGGTTGTGGGCAATTTCACCACTAAGGCCCATGGCGCAAACACTTGCCGCTACTGCCCCTAATATATCTTGTGGATTGGCAGCCACATAAGCCGTTGTCATGGCACTTAGCATACAGCCTGTGCCTGTTACCTTTGCCATCATGGCATGACCATTCCTAATAACATAGGCTTTGTTTGCATCAGCAACAATATCAATTGGGCCTGTCATGGCAATGATTGCTCCTGTTTTTCTAGCAAGTTCTTTAACAAGGTTTACAGTATGATCTAAGGTTTCCTCACAGACTGTATCAGCCACATCTGCATCAACACCTTTTGTGGTGCCTTGGCCTAGGTAAAGGGTCTTTATTTCTGATGCATTCCCCTTGATGACTGCTAGATCAACCTCTTCTAGTAATCTATAAGCTGTCTGAGTACGCAAGGTTGATGCCCCTACGCCTACAGGGTCAAATATAACAGGGTGATGGTGCTCATTTGATTTTTTCCCAGCTAGGACCATGGCGGAAATTGTATCTTGTTTAAGGGTCCCTATGTTAATATTTAAGCCATGACAAATTGATGTTATTTCTTCTACTTCCTCACAAGCATCTGCCATAATTGGAGACCCACCGCAAGCTAGAAGGATATTGGCACACCCATTAATGGTGACAGCATTTGTAATATTGTGTATGAGTGGCCCTTTTAATCTTACATTTTCAAGGTATTTACCGAACATTTTCTTTCCCCCATTCTAGTCCATGGGGCGTCATCTCGATTACTTTTAATAATAAAATAGCAATAACTGCCCCACCAACAGTACTGAGTAAAAATGGATAAACAAAAAACAAACCTGCTACTTCTTGACCCATTATATGTTTGGCAACATAAAAGGCAGCAACTCCCCCCATGATTCCAGTTCCAAAAATTTCACCGGCCGTGGCTAAGTATTTATTTTTAAACCCTTGGTAGATCAGTCCTGCCATTAAAGCCCCTATCATACTTCCTGGAAAGGCTAGCAGGCTGCCTGTTCCAATTATGTTTCTTATAAGGGATATCAAAAACGCAATCCCTGTGCTATAAATTGGCCCTAGGATAATGGCTGATATAATATTAATGGTATGTTGCATGGGAAAACACTTGGATACCCCTATAGGAATATAAATAATATTTCCTAACACAACACCTAAGGCGATCAGCATAGATGCCATGGTTAATTTTCTTACATTGTTCATAATTGCCTCCTTTTAATCTTCTGCTCTTAATATATTTATATCTTTGCCTTCCATTATTCGGTTCATATTTCTTACTGAACACATTTTCCCGCACATGGTACAGCTATCTTCATGGTTGGGGGTTGATTCTGCCCTATATCGCCTTGCTTTTTCCTCATCAATGCTTAAGGCAAACATCTCTTCCCAATCCAGCCTTTGCCTAGCCTGGCTCATCTTTAGATCCCACTGGTCGGCTCCTTTTATGCCTTTGGCCAAATCCCCTGCATGGGCAGCTATTTTGCAAGCAACAATACCCTCTCGCATGTCCTCCAAGTTAGGCAATCTCAGGTGCTCTGCTGGTGTGACATAGCAAAGAAAATCTACACCGTAACCAGCTGCCATTGCTCCGCCAATTGCTGATGTAATATGATCATAGCCTGGGGCAACGTCTGTTACGATAGGCCCTAAAACATAGAAGGGTGCCCCATGACAAAGTTTTTTCTCAAGGATAACATTGGCCTCTATTTCATTAAGTTTCATATGACCAGGTCCTTCAATGATTATCTGAACATTTTTTTCCCAGGCTCTTTTTGTTAGTTCTCCCAGGACAATTAATTCTGCAATTTGGGAGGCATCGGAAGCATCTGCTATAGCGCCTGGTCTTAAGGCATCTCCCAGACTAATGGTCATGTCAAATTCCGCGCAGATCTCAAGGAGGTCATCATAATACTCATAAAAAGGATTTTCTTTATTATTTAATTCCATCCATGCATAGAGCAAGGAACCTCCCCTTGATACAATATTTATGACACGTTTGTTTGCCTTAAATATTTTGGCAGTAGCCTTATTTAAACCTGCATGAATGGTAACAAAATCCAC
>CAZLPH010000179.1:0-4668 GCA_964561345.1 uncultured Candidatus Epulonipiscium sp. | reverse complement strand
CAGAGAATATAGGCTTATCCCTTGAAACGCTCCAAGAAATCGAGGAAGAATTATCTGCTATAAAATAAATAAGCGTAAGACCCAATATTGCTACAGGATAACAAATCCCTGTAGCAATATTTTTTTACTTATAAGGAATCTTCCGGTTCGGATTCTTAGGAAACCACCCTTTCTCCACACGCTCTGTCTGCTCCTTAATTTCCTTAATGCTCCACAAACACGTAAATCCTAAAATACTAAAAATTGAAGATGGCAGAACAGATTGTGTAAGGAAAGATAAGGCAAGAAATAGCAAGCCAAAAACTAAAAATACGGGCCAGATTTTCTCAGAAAAATAATACTCTCCCTTAATAACAATGGGATGAAAAACACCAATAACACCAAAAGAAAATAATCCTATGATAATGCCTGTCATATAGAAAGAAACGCCCCCTTTATATAGCTATATGGTAGATAGTAAAAAATAGAAGAATATTTGTAAAAGTCTTAATTGATTTCTGAAATACCAGCTACTGGAAAGGTAATTTCAAAAGGTGAAACCCGGATAATTGCAATAGGTTTAATAGAATCTATACCCGGAAACATCTCCGGGTTAATTTTCATATCTACTAGACTTGCTAGCCGTCCTATTCCTTTGCCTTTAAAGGTTGTTCGGTATTCTTTGCCTCTAGCTTGTTGCACCAACGGAAAGGGCAGGAGAGACGTACTAACGGGAAAAGGAATTAGTCCGGTCTTGAAGGTAGCTTTAAATATTGGCTTGGCATCCGGCGCATCTGAGCTTGTAACGGTTACCTTCTCTATCCGATTTGATAAGGATTTAAACTGAAAATGAGCAGCCTCTTTTGGAATGCCCCAATTAATACGGCCATTATCAATGGAATCTTGAGAAGAGACATAAATTTGACTAATGGTATGAAGTTTTTGGCCTTGATGCTTATATTTGCCAGGTATAATAAGTAGTTCATCATAAGGGCCACAATCAGATTTTTCGTAGTTGACAAGCATAAGACTTCCAAAACCAGCAACAGCCTTTTTCTTTAAAAAATCAGGGGCCTGTTGATTGGCAAAATTCCGGCCAAACCGGTAAATTAAGATATAACCATAGCCATTTAAGGTCCATGGTGCTGGATAATTAGTCATGTTTTTCCCTCCAAAGTTTAAATTGTCGTGCTTCACGTTTTTGTACCAAAGGCTGAAAGACACTAAGGTGCCGAATAAGCCAAAATGTTTTTGACGGAAAGATGTGCGCCTTATTACTCTCAATGCCCTTGATATAGTGCCTAGCAACAGTTTGTGCCGTCTGTGATGGAAAAGGTATAGGGGTATTTTCCTTAAAAAAAGCTGTTTTTGTTGCAATAGGATGAATCAGCGTAATGACCTGGTGCTTTGGCAGCTCGTGCCTAGCCGCTTCAAAAAAACCTTGAACAGCATGTTTGCTTCCCGAGTAAAGAGCGTAACCTGGCAAAGGTAAATAACTGATAGCACTAGCTGTTACAACAAATTGAAAAGGTTTATTTCCTTTAATCCTTAGGAGCTTATGAAAAGCATAAATAGGAGAGTTCACATTTGTATCAAAAATAGCCTGGGTCCTAGGCCAATCAGCTTTTTGAACCCCTTCATAATAAGCAAATCCTGCATTTGCAATAAAAATATCGACGCCTCCAAGGATTTCCTTGGCCATCTTAAATACGGCATCCACTCCCCTTTGGGTTGAAATATCTTCCTCAATATAAGTAACAAATGACAAATTAGGATTAAATTTCTTTCGGCCAACTGCTAAAACCTGAGCCCCTTTTTCATGTAATAAGGCTAATAGTTCTAGTCCGATTCCAGATGATGCCCCGGTTAAAATAATTTTTTTTCCTTTTAAATTCATAGATTTAACCCCCTTTTAGCTATTTTCTTTGAGTCCTAGTAATGCTTCTAAATGATACATGGTCTTAAGTATTTCACTCGTCCGCTCAGTTCCAAGATCTTTAGCTGCATGTTCAATAACCGAGTGATGAAAGTCATCCACCTCTTCCATACGGACTTTTCCCTCTTCTGTGATCTTAATAGATTTAATTCTTTTATCATCTTGATTTGTCAAACGCTCAACGAATTCCTTCCTCACAAGCCCATCAACAAGCCTTGTGGCCTGAAAAGCCTTTATCTCAAGCATAGCCGCCACAACTCCCATGCTACATGCCTCAATAACAAGCAAGTTTTTAAGCAACAACATCTCCTGCCAAGAAAGTGAAAAGGCCCCAAGCTCTTTCTGCTCAAACTTATAAATGGTCTGTAAAAACTCAAAAAGTGCCTCTCTAACGAAAACCTTATCCATTCTGCACCCCCTCTATACCGTAATACAAACAGTATAACTTAACTATTTGCACATTGCAAGTAATTAATACGACCATTCCTAAACTCTCTGGGGACCCTTAATGCCAAGTAATGACATAAGTTTTTTTCTGGATAGTTTTACAAACACCTCACCCTTTTTGTTAACCCATTTATTCTTGATAGACAAGGATAATTGATTAAATAGCAGCATATAAGCTGTCTTTGATTCAAGTCTCATGGCAGTATGTTCTGTGCCAAAAAAAAGTGCATGTGGCATCATTAAAAATTGTGGCTGGTATAGGTCATTTATCGTGAGTAATTTTCTCATTTTAGGGCTCCTTTTATTTTCACATTATTTAAGTCTCTACTCTATAGATAACGTGACAATCAAATTTTCACCCTATGGTCAAAGAATTATTTTAAAAAAGTTTCCCTAAGGTGGAAACTAGCCTCTTGAAAACAGGATACCCAAGGCCCTGACCACTGAAAAGCAAACAGATAATAAGACTTATACTACTAAGACTAAATCTATAAAGACTATTAGATCATTCAATCATTCAGGTCTAAGAGAAAGGGTGACTGAAAAAGGTTAGGAGAATCCTTGATGTATCACAATATAGTGCATTCATGTGAATAGATAGAATATTTTAAAATAAGCATGAAACTTTGCGGATATTATAGTACAATAATAGTGATGGTTTTTAGATAAATAAATTTCAATCGTAAGAATAGGGGTGCTAAGCTAATGAGCCAAGTCAAAACATTTCAATATAAAAAACGTATTTTAAGATATATATTTGATTTTATTCTTTATATAGCTGTATTGTACCTAGTCAATATATTGTGGGGCTTATTTGAAGTTAATTCTAACTTGAAAATTTTACAAATGGCATTTTTAGTAACTGCTGTTAGAATATTATTTGATTATTTGAAAAGCTCCTTTAAAAGGGGAGACAAATTAACCAAGCAAATAATAATCGGTGGCGTAACCATATTATTAGTTTCGATTATTAGTTTTACAGTCAAATTGAATAAAATTAATAATAATGAGACAGAATTTTTAAAAACAATGAGAGAAATGGATTCTCATATGAGTGATGAGGAATATGAAATAAAAAGATTGCCGAAATTCCTGGAATTGAGTAAGCATAATCATAAAGCAAAATATTATCTTAGATTCGGTATTATTGTACTAGGAACAGTGGTTTTGCTAGAGATAAAAAAAGATAAGAAAGAGTGAGTTTGTCATAATCCATTATCAAAAATAGTTGAAAAATCTAAAAAGGAGACTGATCATTATGGGAAAATTTATTAAAGGATTTAGCTGGAAAAGGCAACTAGGTGTCACCAAGGTAAAACAAAAAATTGCCAGGACAACTGGTATTCCGACCACCAAGCAAGGGCGAAAAAGAAAGCGAGATGCTACCATAGCAAAACTTCTTGGATTTAAATAAGTTTAAAATTAGAACACAATTTAAATAGGCAGGATAAGGGGCCACTAATATGAAAAATCAGTTAAGTGAAGAAAACGAACCTTCAAAAATGAATAAGCGAGACTGGATTGAAACAATAATGATAGGAATTGTGGTTATTTTCCTAAATATTTTTGTCTTTAATATTACCATTGTAAAGGGAGAGTCTATGAATCCAACCCTAGAGAATGGTGATAGATTAATATTAAAAAAATATGAAACACTATTAAAGACTGAAGAATATAAGAGGGGAGACATAGTGGCATTTAGATCTCCAATAGAGAAAGATGACAGGTTTTTTGTTAAAAGGGTTGTTGGCATCTCAGGGGATCAGATAAGCATTTTAGAGGGGGATTTATATATAAATGGTGACTATATTAATGAACCCTATGTTCAAAATGAGTCATTTACCGAGTCACTCTCGTATGGAGAAGACTTTGTAGTCCCAGCAGATGAGATATTTGTAATGGGAGATAATAGATTCCCCGGGGGAAGTAATGATAGCAGGAGCTTTGGCAGTGTCCCCATAGAACTGATAAAAGGTAAAGTAGTCCTTAGGATCTTCCCTTTTAATAAAATAAATAAAGATTTATAATAATGGGGGACATTAGTGTGCTGCGTGAAATTCAGAGTTAATTCTGAATACGTTTGATGAAGTAGGTTTGGAGGGATTTGTATTTTCAACGGTTGTCCTTATCTTTTTAATTAAGAAGTGGATGATGGGCAAACCGTCTAGAGTTTGGTTAACTTATTCGCAGTTAAAGAATAGCTTATATTTAAGATCTATCAAGGGAGAGATTAACATGAAAGTACGATATATGGATTTTATTATTTTTATATTTAGTGCAGCATCACTTCTGATTTCAGTAAAGCT
>CAZLPH010000178.1:0-4737 GCA_964561345.1 uncultured Candidatus Epulonipiscium sp. | reverse complement strand
TAGTTGCATTAAAGAGATATAGTTGATACAATTCAGATTATAAAACCATCATTAAATCAAGGAGGATTTCAAAATGTCAAATGAACAATATGAAAAAGGTATTAAAAAAATACAAGAGTTTACAGTCACACACACTGAAGCAAATCCAACAGGAGAAATGGAGATTGGTGAAGGCTTCAAAGATCTTGCCCCTGATCTTAGTAAATATGTGGTAGAATTTGCTTTTGGGGATATTTATTCCCGTCCTGGGTTAGATAACAAGCAAAAGGTTCTTACAACTATTGCTGGGCTTGTTGCTCAAGGTATGCCACAAATTGAAATACATGTAAACTCAGGCCTTAACGTTGGTCTAACACCAGAAGAAATTGTTGGCTGCGTTATGCACCTTCTACCATATACAGGTTTCCCGCGTGTTCTTAACGCTTTAAAAGTTGTTGAAAAAGTATTTAACGAACGTGGTATTCGTATAGAAAGCTAAGGCTAATGTAACTTCCTAAAACAAGCCCCCCTAGGATGTAGGGGGGCTTGTTTTAGATTGATAATTTTTGTAAATCTGGTGTATAATATATCTACCAATAAATAAAAAGGGGACACGGTAATATGCGGAATAAATATTTGGAACTTCTGGCAAAGTCATATCCTACTATATCTGCTGCAACAACGGAAATTATTAATTTACAAGCCATTCTTCATTTGCCAAAGGGAACTGAACACTTTATTACAGATATCCATGGAGAAAATGAGCAGTTCCAGCACGTTCTTAGAAATGCTTCAGGGGCAATTAAACGAAAGATAGAAGAAGAGTTTTCTTATGAATTAAGTCTGGTAGAAAAAAAGGAATTAGCAATGCTTATTTACTACCCAAAATTCAAATTACGATTAGACAAGGATAAAGATCGTGAAAAAGAAAGAGAAGATTGGAAACGTATTACAATATATAGACTTGTTATTTTATGCAAGAATGTTTCATCTAAATACACAAGATCTAAAGTGCGCAAAGCACTGCCGCCAACTTTTGCTTATATTATGGAAGAGTTAATGACAGGCCACCCTGAAGATGGCAATCAAAAAGCCTACTATGATTCAATTGTAACAGAGGTTATACGGGTTAAGAGAGCAGATGAATTAATCATAGAATTTTGCAATTTAATTCGCAGGTTAACTGTCGATCATTTACACGTACTCGGTGATATATATGACCGTGGGCCACACCCACATATTGTTATGGATACCTTAATGGACCACCACTCAGTTGATATTCAATGGGGAAACCATGATGTTCTATGGATGGGGGCAGCTGCTGGCAATGCAGCCTGTATTGCAAATGTGATTCGCATTTCTGCAAGATACGGTAACCTACGTGTTATTGAAGAAGGTTATGGCATTAATCTCGTACCACTGGTAAAGTTTGCAATACAAGCATATTCTGATGATCCTTGTGACTGTTTTAAAATAGACCTTGGAAACTCAGAATGTAAAGAACAAGATACGAATTTAGATGTAAAAATACATAAAGCCATTTCTATCATTCAATTTAAATTAGAAGGACAGCTAATTGACCAATACCCAGAATTTGAGATGGGAAATCGTAAATTACTAGATAAAATAGATTTAGAAAATAGACAAGTTCTAATAGATGGGGAAAAATACGACCTAAAGGATACACATTTTCCCACCATTGACTGGAAAGATCCCTATGCCTTAAGCCCAGATGAGATGGCTGTGGTTATGCAGCTTGAAAATGCATTTATACAATGTGAAAAATTACAAAAACATGTTCACTTCCTCTATACAAAAGGTAACTTATACAAGAAATATAATGGCAATTTGTTGTTCCATGGTTGTGTGCCACTCAACAGTGATGGCAGTTTTAAAAAGGTCAATATTTTCGGCAAAGAATATAGTGGTAGAAAGCTTTATGATGTTCTTGAGGAATATGCAAGAAAAGGATACTATGCACATAAAAAGAAGGATAAACAAAATGGTCTAGCAATATTATGGTTCATATGGACAAGTAAGAGTTCACCTGTATTTGGAAAAGAAAAAATGGCCACATTTGAGAGGTATTTTATAGCAGATGAAGTGCCCCATAAAGAAAACAAAAATCCATACTATGATTTTATAGAATCTGAAGAAGTGATTAACCGTATTTTACAAGATTTTGGATTAGATGAGGATGGGGCCCACATTGTCAATGGGCATATGCCTGTAAAAGTAAGAAAGGGAGAGTCACCAGCAAAATGTAATGGTAAGCTCCTAATGATTGATGGTGGCTTTTCAAAGGCTTATCAAGAAATTACGGGGATAGCAGGCTATACCCTAATCTACAACTCCTTTGGCCTAATACTAGCAGCCCATGAACCCTTCGAGTCAATGGAAAAAGCAGTATTAGAAGGAAAAGATATTCGTTCCCATACTGTTTTAGTCGAACAAGTCTCTAAACGGAAGTTAGTAAAAGACACAGACATTGGTAAAAGACTAAAAGTTGAAATTGATCATTTGGAAGAACTAGTCCATGCCTATAGAAGTGGTAGTATTATCTAAAAAAGTGTGCATTACTCCTTTCTAAGGCATACAACCCTAGTTGTAAAAGCCTCAGAAAGGAGTAATGCACACAGTAGCATAAGTGTGGGTGTTTCTTATCGCCACCAAGGACAAGGGGTGAGCGGCTCACTAATAGCCGTCCTACATTTCCCCGCATTAGGTTAGGACCACTCTCCCAGCGAGCTTCCTCTGGCTTACTAGCCAGGAGAAGCGAGTCGGGATAGTGGTCCTAACCTAATGCGGCAACACCCCCAGGCGAATTATAGCCCCCTGCCAACAGCCTTAGCAATAGGACGCAACTCATCCATTAACTTTTTGAAAGCCTCTGGTGTAAGTGATTGGGGTCCATCTGATAAAGCTTGAGCTGGATCTGGATGCACTTCAATAATTAAGCCATCTGCCCCAGCAGCAATAGCTGCTGCTGAAAGAGCAGGAATATACTCAAGAACACCACTTGCATGACTTGGGTCCACAACAATTGGCAAGTGACTCTTTGACTTTACAATAGGAACAGCACTAATATCTAATGTATTACGTGTTGCTGTTTCAAAAGTACGAATACCACGTTCGCAAAGAATAACATTTTCATTTCCTTCACTCATAATATATTCCGCTGCATTTAACCATTCATCAATTGTAGCAGAGAGTCCACGCTTTAGTAAGACTGGTAGATTTGTTTTTCCAATTGCTTTAAGAAGCTCATAATTTTGCATGTTTCTAGCCCCAACTTGTAAGCAGTCCACATACTTAACAGCTGCTTCAACAGCCACTATACTGGTGACTTCACAAATGGTCATCAAACCAGTCTCTGACCTTGCATCAGCCATATAACGAAGGCCTTCTTCTTCGAGTCCCTGGAAAGCATAAGGAGAGGTACGTGGCTTATATGCCCCGCCTCTTAACATATGGCCACCACCATTTTTAACAGCAAGAGCCGATGCCATAAGCTGATCCTTACTCTCAATCGCACAAGGCCCACCCATAACAATAATTTCTTTTCCACCAATTTCTAAGTTTCCAATCTTAACAATACTAGGCTCTGGATGGAATTTCTTATTGGCTAGCTTATAGCTTTCTGTTACAGATACGACTTTTTCTACCCCTGAAAGAGATCTAAAGTAACCATCAGGAAGCAAGGTTTTATCCCCAACCACCCCAATAATAGTAACCTGTGACCCCTGTGATAAGTGAGAAGAAAGTCCCTTCTTTTCAATTCTATCTACAACAGCTTGTATATGTTCTTGGCTAGAATTCTGTTTCATTACAATAATCATTTAAATACCTCCTATTTATATATATTTCTGTTTAATATACTATATTATCAGCCTATTTAAGTCAACATAGAACTTTTAAACAAGTAATTTTATGCCATATTCAAAAAATATGATATACTTAATATGAAGTAAAACCAATCTATAAAAGGTATTTCCAATAATAGCAAAAGAAAAAGGTGTTAATCCTTTTGGTTCTATCCTAGTAGATGAAAATGGTAACATCTTAATGGAAGACATGGAAACTGAAGTCGAAGCCCCACACAAATAAATATTATAAGAAATAGGCAAGGTAGGTTATCTATCTGCCTATTTCTTGTTTAATACACTCCTTCGTTGGATCACCAGCAGCACGTGTTATCATATCACTCAGAATTCGGCCCCCTATAGTCGTCCTTACATTTCCCCGCAATGGTTGAGGTCATATATCCTATGGGGCATCCTCTGGCTTACCAGCCAGGAGAGGCACCATAGGATATATGACCCCAACCTAATGCGGCAAAAAAAAGCGACATTGCCAACTCAGTAAATATTTGGTATATTATAGGGATATACTATTAACTAGTAGGGACTCATCATATAATAATAAAAACAAATAGGAGGAATTTAATATGAAAAATTCAACGAAAACACTAATGGCAGTTGTAGTCGCTATCGTCCTTGTTGTAGGGGCTGGGGGAATGTGGTACATGAACACCTTTAACGCATTTGTAACCTTAGGAAACGAAGTTGACAACCAATGGGCTAACGTAGAGTCTAAGCTCCAAAGAAGGGTAGACTTAATTCCTAATCTTGTTAACTCAGTTAAAGGAATTATGGACCAGGAAAAAGAAGTCTTTGGAAACCTTGCTGATGCACGTGCAAAACTTGCTGGGGCCGGAACCGTTAATGAAAAGGTAGAAGCCTCAACTGAAGTAGAAGG
>CAZLPH010000177.1:0-4745 GCA_964561345.1 uncultured Candidatus Epulonipiscium sp. | reverse complement strand
TCCTGAAAAGAATTCATTTTTATATATTTTTCTCCACTCTCATCAAATAGTGATATTAACCCTGCTTTAGCAAATCTTACATCCGCTAGGAGACTAGCCTTATAATCCGGAGCACTATCTCCTGCATACATAATGAGGTCATATTCATCTCTAAAAGATTGGACAACACCCACCTTGTCAATGCCATATCTTGGGGAATAAAAAGGTGAATTAACATCAGGTGTGATATGAAGTCCCCTTTCTTTATATAGACCAGCACTTGAATAAACAGGAATGTCACTTAGGCCATGGTGGTGGAGTATTTTTTTAATATAATACTCACACCCTGCACTAAGTATAATTAAATCTCCGCCCTTTTCTTTAATAAGCTCAAGAGCTTTAAAGAATGTAGGGTCTATTTCTAGTTCTAGTATTTCTTTTTCTAATTCTTCTTCTGTCAGATCCATGGTCATAAAAATATCGTTTAGAAAATCAATATCTAATATCTCTTCTGCTTTAAACTGAACATATAGCGTTTTTTCCTTTTCTGGCATATATTTTTTCATAATCTTTTTATAAAAATCTTGCATGGATATTGTGCCGTCAAAATCTGAAACAAATAAAAACTTACTCATAGTCAGCTCCTTATCTTTTGTCTTTTTTAGTATTAAACCTGTCTAAAGTATAGCTTACTTACCCTTACCTGACAATCAAGTTGCCATGTATTGCTAGGAGGATACTATTAGAAACTGCTTGTTTTTATTCTTTGATAATGAATCCATCTAGTAACCAAATAACAGCGGGTAATACGACAAATGTACTAATCAAGATTAACGATACATTAATCACAGTCATTAGACCAAAATCTTTTAAGATGACAAAATCTGAAAACATTAGCACGGCGAAGCCACCCATGGTCGTCAATTCCGTTGATAGAGTTGCTTTACCAATGCGGCGTACGGTCATATCTAGGGCATCTGCCTTATTCTTGCCATTTTCCCTTTCTTCCACGTATCTTTCCAAAATCATCAAAGTTGTTTCCGTACCCATTCCTAAAATCAAGGCCCCCAAGGTAGCTGTAATTGGTGTATAGCTTAGACCTAAGAGATACATGATCCCGCCAGACATCCCCACAATTAAGATAACAGGAAGAATAGGTATAAGCGCTTTCATTATATTTCTATAAACAAGGAGTAGCCCAAGAAATACTAAGCCAATTCCTAGCATAGTCATCTTAACCCGGCCAGCTGTTAACCCTTCAACCATCTCTACATCTAGGACACTCTTCCCAGTAACTCTAACTTTCATTGGGGCATCAGCTAAATCCTCATTTAGGTCTTGGACAAAATTATTTAGTTTTTCAGTAGACATATGCTTAATGTTGATTATTATTGCGCCCTTGGTCCTTTCTTCATTAATAAACATGCTACGTTGACTCTCAGGTAAATCCGTCACCAAATCCATATATTCTTGATAATTTAAATCTTCACCATCAGAAATGTTTTTCACTAAATTATCAATAGACTTGACATCTTCAACCTCTAAGCCATATTCGGCTTCGATAAAGCTCACTTTATCTTGCATCCAAGAGATATTACCTTCAGATAATATCTTGTCATCTTCCATATAGATAACCATTTGATCTGTAGAGCCAACCACATCTCTTACATACTTGATATCCTCTAAGGCATCCATATCTTGCGGCATGAAAGTTTCAATATCTGTTTGGACACCTACTTTTGAATCAGCAAACAGTCCTAAGCCTGCTAAAATTGTTGCAAAAACCAGAACCAGTGGCGCAAAGCGAGTAACAAACTTGGCAGTCCTTCCTAATATTCTACCGAGTAAACCACCATCTTCTTGTTCTAGACTAGAACTTCCACTTAGTTTTACATTTCCAGATTGCGGCTTGTAAAGGTCTCTGATCTTTAGAATGGGCATTAATAGAAATACACTGCCTAAGAAGCTAACGACAACCCCAATTGTTAACATTTTACCAAAATCTTGTATCATTGGTACTGGTGAAGCGTAGAGGGAAATAAATCCTAACATTGATGCAAAAACAGCCAGTGCTACTGCCTTTCCTGTTTGAGTGAGTGACTTGGTAACAGATATTTCTTCCTCATACCTATTATGGAATTGAATGGAAAAGTCAATTCCTAGACCAATTAGTATAGGGAATACTGCCATGGATACCATGGTCATTGAAACACTCAAGTGTCCCATAAGTCCTAATGTTCCAATCACAGAAACTAATATTACGCCTATACTCAGGGTCCTCCAGCGAACTTTAAAGACGAGTAAAAGTACTAATGTCATAACAATTGCAGCAAATATGACCATAGTTTGCATATTTGATTTCATTTCTTTTTTTAATGAGGAATCTAACACAGGTTTACCCGAGATTAAATACTCAACCTCTCCAAAGTCTTCCGCTTCCATAGCTTCAACCACTTCTTTATAAACTTCATCCTTGGCACTGTCTTCTATATTTCCTTTTAACTTGATGATCATCATTAGATGCTGGTCATCAATGATTGTATCTGAAAATATCTCTTTTAACTTTCCCTGGTCGTCATACAAGATAAAATCTAATTCCTCTTGATTATGAGGGACACTTGCTTCCATCATCCCCGATTTTTGATGGAAGGTCTCTAATGCTCCACTTAAACCCCCTAAATTCTCACCCATTGTGACAAAACCATTTGCCATGGTTTTTAATTCTTCTGGATCAATTCCTCCTGCAAGACTTTCTTTCATTTTGGCAAATTTATTCTGGATTTCAACTAAATTCTCAGACATCTTCCCAAGTCCATCACTCATCCCAGGAATATTTTCCTTGATTTGTTTTCCTTGTTTGTCTGTAATCTGGTGAACAATACTGACAGGGCTTAAAAAAGAATAGATATCCTCATTATATTTTAAGCGTTCTTCTACATGCCACATTTTTTCTACATTTTCTTGGCTTAATAAATCCTTTTTATTTCCTTTTAGCAACACCATCACAGCATCACCACCAAATTCTTCTTCCATTTCATAGTTAGACATATAAGCTTCACTATCTATCTTTACTAACGTCTCATTTCCAGTAGCCATGTTTACCTTGAGCGCTCCAGTAATTAGAATTATCATAATCACGAGTGACGTAAACAGCACTTTGAAGGGTGATTTTTCTATTAATACTCCTATTTTAGAAAATAATTTATTCATTCTCTTGCCTCCTATTATTTAGCTTTGATTGGCTAATATTAAAACAACATCATTTATATGCTTTTCAATTTTATCTTCTTCAAACTCTGGAAAATATAAAAATGATAAGATACTCCCCATTAGAAGTCTAGTCGTCAAATCTTTATTTTTAAATTCGATTTCCGTTTCTTTAAGTGACTCTTCCAATAGTGATAAGATTTTTTCAATATAATCAAAACCAATGATATCTGGATTAATTTGACTTTCCATTAATATTAACTTCAAAATTTCATGGTTTTTAGATGCAAAATAAATTCTATCTTTAATAAGATATTTCAATTTATCCATGTCTTTTAATGATTTTGATGCATTAATCGACTCTTCAAAACTAGTAATTATAATAGGCGCCAAACCCGCCTTAAATAATTCTTTCTTTGACGAAAAGTATCTGAATAAAGTGACTTCTGATATTTCTGCTTCTTCTGCAATGCTTGATGTGGTGGTTGCGTTGTATCCATTTTTAACAAAAAGACTCATGGCCGATTCAATAATTTGAGCCTTTCGATCTTCTTTAGACATTCTTTCTTTTTTCTTAGACATTTATTATTGCCTCCATTCCGTTGTGTAAGTACTTACTAACTATCTACATAATATCATGTATTTATGTTTTGTCAATCACTAATAGTAAATCCTTTATTTCAATCTTAAATTCTTAATCCACATATAGTTTCTTTATTTGTATCCATTTGTCTTTTTAATTCCCCAACCTTATCCTCTGTTTCTATTAGGTCTATTCGTATGTCACAAATAAGCCTACTTGCCTCTAGTGACTTTTCTTTAAGTCCTTGGGCATTTTGCTGCTTAATTTTAGCTAATTCCAACTCAATTTTTTCTTCTTTTTCTATTAGATCAGTCCGCAAATCACCCCTTACATCCACTGTAACATTTGTCTTGTTAATTATTTCTTGGATGTCAGAAGGGTATTCATTTCCTAAACTCTTAGTAACATTAAATATTTTTTCTTCCTTAAATATTATCGGCCAGCCCTCTATAGCCTTAGGTGACTTTTTATCATATGGATCATCTACACCATATAATGTTAGGTCATTTAACATTTTCATTGCGTATTCCAAAGAGCCCAAGCTTCCTGTGTTTATATGATGTTGAATTAGCCCTTGAAGGCCCTCTATATCTTTCTTGAACGGATCATATATCAGAATGGATTTCATGCTCTCTAAGTCTCTTATAATCTGGTCTAAATGGCTTTTTTGTCCTCTGTCCATATGATCTAACATAAGTGGAAAGGCTGTTTTAATTTTTACAATTTCTAAGTTGCTTAACCCTTGTGTGATCTGTTCCTTGATATTTATAGATGGTTTTTCCTCTATCATATGGTCTTCTATTTCTTTACTTGGTTCATTCTCCTTAGACATCTCTAGGATCAGATTGGCATCCTTTGTTAAAGCATTGCCTTCTGCTTGGGAACATCCTGCTATAAATAGTCCTACTATAATAACTAGGGTCGTTAAAAATATTTCTTTTATGTTTTTTTGCATGGTTTGCCACACTCCTTTTTT
>CAZLPH010000176.1:0-4754 GCA_964561345.1 uncultured Candidatus Epulonipiscium sp. | reverse complement strand
CTGCCTAGGACAGATCCTATGTAGATATGGGCATCTTCTAAGTTGTTTTTGTAGTTTTTAACCATTCTTGGGGTTATGCCAAGCTCTTTAGCTATTTCTCCTACTGTCATCATGCCCCTACTTTGTAGGAGCATGTACATCTTGAGTACGTTAGATACCTTGCTCATTTTTAGCCCCCTAGGTGAGTGAAAATTTATGTTTGCGTGTTAACTTTTCTTTTTGATAGATGTGTGGCCATAACCCCGGATCCCATCTTATGTAGAATTATATCATAAAACAACATCCCCAAGTGCATTCAACTGGTCTTGTGAAAACTTAGATGCAAAATCCTTGTTAAGAATGATTATATTTTTAGAGACGTGTCACATATGTTTGACTTCCCTAGAAATAATCTCTTTTTTCGAATAAAGTTACTTGTTTTTTCCATAGATATGTTATATTATATAGCACAACATATCTATGCATATTATATGCTACGTACAACTTATCTTGTTTCTATAAAATGAAGAGGTGCTATATGAAAAGTATAAAAGTCAAGTTAGTCGTGTATTTCGGTATTTTAGTATTTATATCTAGTTTCATGCTAGGAGTCGTCGGTTTCACCAATGGTTTTAATGGGCTGACTGATTTACAATCCCATATGCTAACAGATAAACTAGAAGGGGATATTGCCTCTGCCCATCAGTATCTTAAAAATTTCCATGGTGATATTACATCTGTTAGCGGGGAACTTTATGATCAGACTAACACCCCTATCCAAGGCCAATTTGATATGGTGGATGCTATATCAGAGGACTTAGGCGCTGTTGCAACGATTTTTTCTAAATCAGGCGACACCTTCACTCGCATATCATCTAGTATCCTCTCTGAAGACAAACAACGGGTTACTGGCACCACCTTAGCAGAAGATGGCCCGGCCTACGCCGCCCTTATAGGTGGACAAACCTATGTGGGCCAAGCTGATGTCCTTGGCCAGCCCCATTACACAGCCTATGAACCAATAACCGATAAGAAAGGTGATATCATAGGGGTTATCTTTGTTGGTATCTCTACAGAAACTTCTGCCCTTGTTATACAATCAGCTAACAAAGCATTAATACGAAGCAGCATAGCAATGACCCTTATAGTTTTACTTATTTCCTTACTATGTATTTTAATTATTGCTAAGAGCTTCTCCGCTCCCATTGTTCTAATGTCAAATGAGATCAACAAACTAGCACACTATGACTTAAAAGCTGGGGACCCTGCCCTTAAAAAGCTCCAGCTTAGAAAAGATGAAATTGGTCACACCGCCTCTGCCCTAACCTTGCTACAAACAAATCTAGTTACACTTATTGGCCGTATTACAGATACTTCTCATGCTGTTGCTAATGCCTCAAATCAGCTCTCCACAGCATCAGCTGAATCTTCCCTTGCCCTAGAGGAAGTTGTTAAGGCTGTAGATGATATTGCCCACGGCGCCTCAGACCAGGCAATCTATACAGAAAAAGGCGCTACAAAAGCGGGACAGATCAATACACTTCTAACGACTAATGATCGTAATATTGCTGAATTAAACACCTCAACCCTTGATATTGATAAGCGAAAAGAAGATGGGTTTGAGCTACTTAATGGTGTTGTCAAAATGACAGAACAAAACGAGGCCGCAATCAACCATATCTTTGATATTGTTAATGCTACCCATGAGAATGCCAACCGAATAGAAAGTGCTAGTACAATGATCCAAAGCATCGCAGATCAGACTAACTTACTTGCTTTAAATGCAGCCATTGAGTCTGCTAGGGCCGGCGAAGCTGGTAAAGGCTTTGCTGTTGTTGCAAGTGAAATCAGAAAACTTGCTGAAGAATCTAATAAATTCAGCCAAGAAATTAATGCCATTATTAGCGAGTTAAAAGGCCGAACACAAGAGGCTGTTCACACAATAGGAGATATCAAGCAACTTGTCCTAAATCAGACCCAAGGGGTTGATGATACCAAGCAAACATTTGCAATGATTGCCCTGGCTATAGATCATACAAAAGATAATATTCAAACACTAACCCTTACAGGAAAACAAATTAATAATAATACAGGTGAATTAATAGACCTTGTCCAAAACCTAGCTGCCATTGCCCAAGAAAACGCTGCTAGTAGCCAAGAGTCATCTGCTTCTATAGAAGAGCAAACAGCTGGTATGGAAGAAATCTCAAACGCTAGCGTACAGCTTGCACAATTAGCCGATGACCTAGATCGTTTAATTGGCCAATTTAAGATTTAGGACCAGTTTCACCTAGGCCCTAACACAATACAGTAATTAGATGGAAAATTGGAGTGCCTCAACAAGTATGAGGCACTCCAATTTTACCGGTTAGATATTCCCCAAGTATACTATACACAAAGTTTATAAACATCCCCTTTTTAGTGTTTTTATTCCTTGACCTTCAGCTTTGAGCATATAAGCCAATGACTGCAAATTTATTCTGTTTTATCAAGCTCACGAATAATTATCTTAGTAACTTCTTCAGCCATCTCTCCCGTAAAGGAGATACATTGTGCCATATGTTTCGGTGAGCCAAGGGTCATATCTTTTGTCAAAACTCTGCAGCATAGGCTTTTATGACGGGTTTTAAATATATCATGTAATTCATTTGAAAGCGCCATAGCTTTATTAACTTTTTCATCCCCAGCTTTTGTCCGCCCAAAAAAAAGTCCTAAACACATTATCCCTCCAACGACAGCACCACATGTACACCCTGATCCTCCAATGCCTATTGGAAATCCTGATGAAGCTGCAATAATATCATCTGATATGTCTAATTCAAATTCATCTTTTATGGTTTTCACAATGGCTTCTGAACAATAAAAATCGCCATCTCGGTAATATCCTTCTGCTAATTTTCTAACCCTTTGTACATCTATTGCTTTTGTCATTTTAAAGACCTCTTCCTTATTCTCAACTTACTTTTCTACCCATAATGCCTTGTTATTAATTCTTTCCATTAAGTCTATTACCTTTTCTTTTATCAAATCCCTTGTTTCCCTAAAATCTTCTATAGGTCCTCCTGATGGATCAGTAAGCCCCCAATCTTCCCGGTGCTTACAAGGAAGGGAAGGACACACCACACCACACCCCATGGTTATTAGGATATCTACTTCAGAGGGTATATCTGTTAATAGCTTAGGATAATGACTATCCATTGAAATTCCCATTTCTTCCATAACCTCTACTGCTAAGGGTTTTACTTCTTTATATTCTTCTGTCCCCGCTGAGTAACTCTCTAATATGTCACTGCCTAGATAATTGGCTAGGCCTTCTGCCATTTGTGACCGACATGAATTATGAATACATACAAAGGCTACCTTATATTTCATTTTATTATCCTCTTCTTTCATAATGATTAATTGTCTTTTGCTATACTTGGAAACCACTTTCTTGTCTTATTGGCTATCTTAACCAATTGAAGCATTACTGGCACTTCAACTAAAACACCTACCACAGTTGCAAGTGTTGCACCAGATTCTAATCCGAAAATTGATATTGATACTGCTACTGCTAGTTCAAAAAAATTTGATGCCCCAATCATTCCTGCTGGTGCCGCCACATTATGGGGTAACTTCCATAGCTTTGCCCAGAAATATGCAACAAAAAATATTAGGAAGGTTTGTATGATTAATGGCACTGCAATTAATAGTATATTAAGGGGGTTATGGACGATAATTTGTCCTTGAAAAGAGAATATAATGATTAACGTTAACAACAAGCCAATAATGGTTACGTTGCTAAACTTAGGTATAAAAGTCTCTTCAAAGTATGCTAATCCCTTATGCTTAGTTATGACTGTTCTTGAAATAACACCTGCTCCTAAGGGAATCACAACAAATAAAACCACCGATAGAAATAAGGTCCCCCAGGGTATGGATATATTACTCATTCCTAATAAAAAAGCAACAATGGGAACAAAGCCAATTAAAATAATGAGATCATTTGTGGCTACTTGTACCAGGGTATATGCAGGGTTTCCTTTGGTTAAATGGCTCCAAACAAATACCATAGCTGTACACGGGGCTGCGCCTAAAATAACGGCGCCGGCCAGATACTCCTTTGCAAGCTCGGGGGAAATAAGGTTTCTAAATACAAGACTAAAGAAAAACAAGGCAATGCCATACATGGTAAAAGGCTTAATTAGCCAGTTGGAAACCCATGTAATAATAAGGCCCTTAGGATTCTTACCAACTTCCTTAACACTATGGAAATCCACTTTTAGCATCATGGGATAAATCATAAGCCATATTAAAATGGCTACTGGCACTGAGACCTTTTCATATTCAAAGCGGCTTAAAAACTTAGGTATTTCTGGCAGATAAATCCCAATAAGCACACCAATTACCATGCATATACTTACCCATATTGTAAGATATTTTTCAAAGAAACCCATTCCTAATTTTACTTCTTTTTTCATCACTACGCCACCTTTTTATTAGAATCTCTTAGACCTTGCAACTCATTCCTTTTTCTTGATAGATTGATAATGCCTCTAGATCCTTGGTAAATTTACTCTTGTTAGTCATTTGTTCTACCATATATCCATACAACAATTTATGATCTTTGATAAAACTTGGATTTAATTGGTAGTATATCCACTGGGCCTTTTTTTCAAATACAACAATCTTTTCATTCCTAAGTCTGGTTAAATGCCTTGATACATTAGATTGACTTGTGTCTAAAATAGCTTCAATATCACAAACACATAATGCTTCTTTACCAAGTAAGTTTA
>CAZLPH010000175.1:0-4778 GCA_964561345.1 uncultured Candidatus Epulonipiscium sp. | reverse complement strand
TTTATCTGGGGGAGCACTTTTGGTTATATATGCTGTTGCAGTTCTGAAAGAGAAAGCAGTTATTAGAGCAACCTTGGCCCCAGTTTGGATAATATTAAATATGGTTATGTTAGCTCAAGACTTATATTTTGGACAAATTACCAGCCAAGTATTTAAACTTAGCCTTTACTGTGTTATACCAGTATTGCTTGCAATAGGGATAGGAAAATATTTGCATAACAAGATGAACCAAGAATTTTTTGTAAAGCTTACTTATATATTGCTAATTGTATCTGGTATTACACTTGTACTTTGAGATAAAAGATATTTGTAATAATTCGTAGAGAGGAGAATAAAACATGAAAGTAATTATTGCTATAGATTCTTTTAAGGGAAGTTTAAGTTCCATGGAAGCGGGTAATATTATTAGTCACAGCATAAAAGCCAAGCACCCATCTGCTGAAACCCTAGTATATCCTTTAGCAGACGGAGGGGAGGGGACAGTTGAAGCTTTGGTGGAGGGAATGGGTGGTAGCATTGTTAACACAAAAGCAACGGGTCCCTTAGGAACAAAAGTGGCATGTAAATACGGCATAATATTAGAGAGAAAATTAGGGATTATTGAAATAGCAGAAGTAGCAGGACTAACATTGATTCCTGAACATTTAAAGAACCCCTTAAATACCACCACATATGGTGTAGGAGAATTAATAGCGGATGCTATTAATAGGGGATGCCGAGACTTTATTATTGGGCTAGGTGGATCCGGGACTAATGAAGCTGGTATTGGTATGCTACAAGCTTTAGGATATGTTTTTAAGGATAAAGATAATCAAACAGTGGGAAATACAGGTAAAGATCTTGTGAGTATAAAGTCCATTGATGAATCTGGTGTAAACCCCTTGCTAAAGCAGTGTGGTTTTCACATTGCATGTGATGTCAATAATCCTCTTTACGGACCACTAGGAGCGACAGAGATTTATGGGACACAAAAAGGTCTTAGTCAAGAAGAGATAGGAAAACTAGATAAGTCCATGGAAATATTTGCTCAAGTTGTTAAAGATCATTTTAAAAAGGATAATTCTAATGTCCCAGGAACAGGGGCAGCTGGTGGCTTAGGCTATGCTTTTCATACATTTTTAGATGGCCAATTAGAACCAGGACGAGATATAATTTTAAAGGAAATTGGCATGGAAAAAGCTATGATTGGTGCAGACTATGTCATTACAGGTGAAGGAAGGCTAGATCTACAAACAGCCATGGGAAAAGGCCCTATTGGTGTTGCTAAATTAGGCAAGAAATATGGTGCTAAAGTGATAGCACTAGCAGGAGGAATTACAAAAGATATTAATAAGTGTAATGAAGAGGGCATTGATACATGTTTAAGCATTGTTCAGGGACCTTGTTCTATAGAAGAAGCTATGGATCCTGATAACGCACGATATAACTTAAAAACAACAGTGGAACAGTTATTTGCTTTGCTATAATAGATAGGAGAAACACAGTGGAGAAATTGACAATGCTAGGAACAGGAAATGCTATGGTAACCAAGTGCTATAATACTTGTTTTACCCTATCAGATAATAAGGAACATTTTTTAATTGATGCAGGCGGTGGTAATGGGATTTTAAGCCAACTAGAGAAATCTAACATTAACATTAACCAGATACATCATGTTTTTATTTCTCATAACCATAATGATCATATATTAGGTGTTATATGGGTTATTAGAGCAG
This sequence comes from uncultured Candidatus Epulonipiscium sp., assembly GCA_964561345.1. Lineage (GTDB taxonomy): Bacteria > Bacillota > Clostridia > Lachnospirales > Cellulosilyticaceae > JAAYSX01. Next base: position 3,063 of record CAZLPH010000175.1, on the reverse strand, counting down.
CAGTCCAAGCTATGCTAAGTAGCAAATATACTGGGGATTTAAATATATATGCCCATGAAAGCTCCCTAGAAGCAATAAGAGTTGTTTCTTCATATGTTCTCCAGGCGAAATTTCTAAATCAGTTTGACCATAGAATTATCTTCAATGAAATTAGCAATGGAGATGAGATAGATATATTATCTAGACCTGTTACCTTTTTTGATATAGAAAGTACGAAAGACCTACAACATGGTTTTAAGACAACATTACTAAATGGAAAAACCCTTACCTTTTTAGGCGATGAGCCATATAGTGATGTGGTTGAAGTATATAGTAAAGACGTTGATTATTTATTACATGAGGCCTTTTGTTTATATGAAGAACGTGACATCTTTAAACCTTATGAGAAGCATCATGCAACCGCAAGAGATGCATGTCAAAATGCCAGTGACTTAGATGCTAAGGCTGTTGTACTGTATCATACAGAAGATAAGAGTTTAAAGATGAGAAAAGAAACATATATAAGGGAAGGGACAAGGGTTTATAGTGGTAAAATTTATGTTCCTGATGACTTGGAAGTTATTAGATTATAGTGTGTTATGACAAATAAGGATTCTATGGTCAATTTGATGATAGAATCCTTGTTTTTTAACTATCCTAGTAGGATGTGGTGATGTTAGAGATATGATGTTGGTGAAAATCTATAAAAAAATTATAAGAAAGGTATTGACTTATGTAAAACATTATGTTAAATTAAGATTAAGCAATAACGAAACCGATTAAGTAATCATTTTAAAGTTATCAGTTTGATTGATTAAAATTCTATTTTTTTAGCTATTTACGTAACCGGTTAAGTAAAGATGGTTATTAAGCGCTAGATTTACTCATAGTAATTAGGCAAATGGCATAGGTGTGGTATTATATAAAATGTAATAACTATAACCAAAAAAGATAAAGGTGGGGTATTAATGATAACGATATACGATATTGCGAAGGTTGCCAAGGTAAGTGCAGCAACAGTGAGTAAGTCTTTAAATGATCATAGTGACATTTCAGAGAAAACAAAGGTTAGAGTCAGAAAATTAGCGGTTGAAATGGGGTATTTACCGAATTCACATGCTAGATCTTTAATAACAAAAAGAAGTTATAATATAGGAATTTTACTGGTAGACGAAGCTAATAGTGGATTGACACATGCTTTCTTTGCAGAAATATTAGAAAGTATAAGAGCCGAACTTGAAACAATAGGATATGACATTACCTTTATATCTTCTGGATTTGCAGGACAAAAGAATGCTAGTTTTTTAGAACATTGTAGGTATAGGGGTGTAGATGGTGTTATATTAGCTTGTATCGATTTTGATGCCCCACAAGTGCAAGAGCTTATTGACAGTAATATTCCGACGGTTTCAATTGATAAAGAGGTCCAGGGAAAATCAAGCATTATGTCTGAGAATTATGAAGGGATCAAACTATCTGTCAAACATTTAATCCAAAATGGTCATAGAGATATTGCCTTTATACATGGACAAAATAGCAGTACAGGTGTTACTAAAAAACGTGTTAAAGGTTTTTATGATGCAATGGAAGAAGCAAATATAGAAGTTCAGGAAAAGTGGGTTATAGAAGCAGAATACTATGCATGGGAACCAACATATGAAGCTGTTAAAAAAATACTAACCATGAATCAAGGACCAACGGCTATCATCTTACCTGATGACTATGCTGCGTTGGCGGCCTACCGTGCCGTTAGTAAACTAAACAAAAGGGTTCCAGAAGATATTTCGCTTATGGGATTTGATGGTATTGAGATTTCTCAAGCAATGACACCTAGGTTATCAACGATTAAACAAGACACAAGAGCAATGGGAAGGTTAGCAGCCCAAAAGATTGTTAGCCTTGTAGAAGACAATGATAAAGAGGAGATTATTTACATTCCTTCTAAATTATTAGAAGGAAAATCAGTTAAAAAACTGATTTAAGTAATTAATTTATAAATTAAACCATGAGAAAGGGGAAAAGAAATGAAAAAAAATAAGTTAATAGCAGCTATAATAGCAGGAACAATGATGGTCTCTATGGCATTAACAGGATGTGGGGGGAAAACACCAAAAGCTGTAGGGGGAGAAGCAGCAGGTGGGGAGAAAGTAGAAGCAAAAGAAGATAAGAAGAAAGATTCAAAAAAGGGGAAGAAATTAGTAGTTTGGACCTTTACAGATGAAGTTAAAAAGATGATTGATGACTACTATGTAAAAGACAATCCTGATTTAGGTTATGAGGTTGAGGTTGTTATCGTACCTAATGAGCAGTATCAATCTAAGATAGATCCAGCATTACAAGCAGGTAAAGGTGCACCTGACTTATTTGCAATTGAAGCGGCATATGCCAAAAAGTACTTAGATTCAGATTTCACAATGCCTTTAGCAGATTTAGGAATTCAAGATGCTGACTTAGATGACATAACAACATATGTTAAAGATGTGGCAAGAGATACTAGTGGTGTTCTAAAAGGGATATCTTGGCAATCAGCTCCAGGGGCATTCTTTTATAGAAGAAGTTTAGCAGAAAAATACTTAGGTGTAAGTGAGCCGGAGGATGTTCAACCATTACTTAAAGATTACCCGACTTTTTTAGATACTGCCAGAAAAATACAGCAAGCATCTAATGACGAGGTAAAAATGCTTTCAGGAACAGGTGAATTATCACAAGTATTCTATGCAAACCGTGCTCAAGGTTGGATCGTTGACAACAAACTAAATGTAGATCCGATTATAGATGAGTTGTATGAGGTTACAAAAGTGCTTGAGGAAGAAGGACTAACAACAGAAGCAGCTGGTTGGTCAGAAGGTTGGTTTGCAGGTATGCATTCAGACACAGTGTTTGGCTATCCATTACCGACATGGGGACTACACTATGTTCTAAAAGAAAATGCTGAAAATAAGGATGCTGGAACAACAACTGCAGGAGACTGGGGAATGGTACAAGGACCAGGTGCTTATTTCTGGGGTGGCACATGGTTAGTAGCAAGGCAAGGAACTGAAATGAAAGAAGAAGCAAAACACTTAATGACTTACCTGACATTAG
>CAZLPH010000174.1:0-4781 GCA_964561345.1 uncultured Candidatus Epulonipiscium sp. | reverse complement strand
CCATATCTTGATCTAGCTAATATGTATCCTAGTCCTAGACCAGTGATTAATGACATTGGAAGACCTGCTCCCCTTGTGTTTAAGTAAAAACCGAATGATACCATTAAAGCTAATAATATAATACCAATAAGCGTTTGATTCTTTTTCATCATGACTCCTCCTTTAATTTGATTAAGATTCTCCACCTGTTTAATTAATTGGAAGCCACCACTTATAGAAGTAGGGCACACCTTTCACCTCGTTATTAATTTTACAGACATTGTTAATATAATGTCTATTAACTCTATTGTAATATAAAATAAGGATTATAGATAATAAGGATTAGTTATGTACAATAAGCATTGCTTATGTCTGTTTAATTTTTAACTAGCTTTTAATATGGTAAGCCTTTCATTGGACTAACATTACTATGGATAAATTAATTCCATTATTGACATATGTTTAAAAATGGTATATATTTAAATTAATTAAATACCTTGCATTCGGTTCGATAATTTATTTATCGATTAAAAGGGGAAGTTGGGTGTAAATCCCACACGGTCCCGCCACTGTAAAAGCGAGTTATCTTTAAGAAATCACTAGGAAACTAGTAGGGTAAAGATAATGATGAACTTGAGTCAGAATACCTGCCGATGGAATAGCTAGATTACTCTACGAGAGATGGAGAAAGCATAAATAACTTTTGTTAATTGCCTATTACTCTTTTTGAGTAATAGGTTTTTTTAATATAAGGAGAAAGGAGTATAAAATGGAATTAAAAAAGATTGGAATAATTCATAGTGTATATGAAAACAAGAAACAAGCTCCGAGGCAAGGAATGTTATCACCGCAAGAGTCAACAATAGAAGTGTTTCCAGAATACATAAAAGCCTTAGATGGGTTAGAAAAACTATCTCATATAATTGTGCTTTATTGGGGGGATATGGCTGATAGATCTGTACTGGAATCAATACCTCCTTGGGGGACTGAATCTTATGGAGTTTTTTCAATAAGGTCTCCTCATAGACCAAATCCCATTGCTTTTTGTGTGTGTAAAATTATCAGGGTGGAAAAAAATCTAATAAAGGTTACTGGATTAGATGCTTTAAATGGTAGTCCTCTTTTGGATATAAAGGCTTATTCTGCTAAAATTGATTGTTACCCAGAAGCAAAGTCACATTTAAGAGCTATAAATAAAACTAATTAGGAGGAATAAAATGAAAAAATTAATTAAGAAATTTATTATAATAGGTTTAATCGCTGGTTTATTAATACCATTAGTAGCTTGTGGACCAAAAGAAAAGGTCGAATCCAACCATGTAGACTCATCTAGTTTAGCAGGAATATATAAGGGACTTGGTAAAGGGTATATGGGAGAAATAAGTGTTTCAGTTGAAATTGATGACCAAGGAAAGATTTTATCTTTAAATGTTGGTGAAAACGAAGAAACAAAGGATATAGGAACAGTAGCTATAGATAAGATACCAGGTTTAATAATTGACTCACAATCACTAGATGTGGACACTATTTCAGGAGCTACAGTTACTGGGGATGCCATTATCCAAGCAGTTGCAAATGCATTAGAAAGTGCCAATCTTAATCCTGACAATTATGGATACATAGCTCCTATTATAGCTAGTCCCTCTATTGATATAGACTATGAAATTGACATGAGTACTATGCCAATTAAAAAGGAAATCACAGGTTCAGTAACTATTAAGGATTCAAAAGATAGAGAAGTTGTACTCGATTTGCCAATATCATCATATGCCATTAGTACTATGGATGTTATAGATTATATTATACCTCTTAAGGGGGAAGATGCTTTTAATATGCTGGTAGGCTCAGGGCAAGACGGTGGGCATGGTTTAAATAAATATGCAGAATTATATGTACCAAAGGTTGGAAACTATATGAAGCATACAGGACAAATTTCAGATCATAATGCACCATTTGATCTTGAGGTGATTCTCTCCATGGAGCCTGATGTCCTTATTATAAACTCAGCGATGGGGGCTCATAAATATGCTTTGGAAGTAGAAGACACACTTTTACAAGCTGGAATTAAAATAGTCCTAGTAGATGTTCCAGGGAAAAATTTGGAAAAGTCTGTTGGAAATACAATGGATATCTTAGGTAAAATATTTCAAGAAGAAGAAAAAGCTGCAGAAGTTTCGGGATTTATTAACGAACAATATAAAATAATCGCATCAAAAAACTTAGCAACAAGAGAAGACAAGCCAACAGTTTATTATGAAAAATCAGGTTATTCAGATATATTTGGTTCTACTTCTACTAGCAAAGGAGGCTGGGGATTAGTTGTTGATATTGCTGGTGGAAACAATATTGCCGACCCTCTTTTATTAGACACAGCTGCTTCAAAGGGGGGCGGTAGTACCCTTGATCCCGAATTTGTTTTAGATGCAAATCCAGAATATATTATATTAAGTGGGATTAACGACGGATGGCTGGATATTCTTAAAGAAACTAAAGATGTTAAATTTGATATAGTAAATAGAAATGGTTGGAATAATCTAGATGCAATTGAAAACAAGAAGCTATATGAGTTTGCTCATTCAACCAGTCGCTCAATTTTCGCTTTCTATCCATCACTGAAAATGGCTAAGATTTTTTATCCAGAAGAATTTGCTGACCTTGACCCTGAAGCAAAACTAGATGAATTTTTCCATAGGTTTATGCTTGTAGATAGTAATATAAGTACTTGGTCACATACTTTATATGATGCAAAATAAGAAACAGATTAACAGGAAGTCCTAAATCGTAAAAGTAAGAAAATTTAATTTGAATATTTATAAGTGGTGTATTTAAATTTTGATATACCACTTAAGAAATGGGGGATATCTTTCACCTCGTTATATTGTTTTATGAGGAGGAATAAAAAATTGACAGTGTAAAAGATAATCGAAAAATATATGACAAGCTTGTAAGAAGACGATTTATAATCATAGCAGGGCTACTTATAGCTATAGTTGTTTTACTCTTGTTTAATATTTCTATAGGATCTACTTCTATAGCATTAAAAGAAATATTAAAAGTAATCTTTACGGGAGTAGGACAAAATAATAATAAAATGATAATAATGGATATTAGGATGCCTATGGCACTTATGGCAATTGTAGTAGGTGCATCCTTAGGTATTGGAGGTTGTGAAATACAGACCATCCTTAGGAATCCTATTGCAAGTCCATTTACTCTAGGCATATCTGCAGCAGCTTCATTTGGCGCAGCTGTGGGATTAATCTTAAATAATAATTTATTTCATGTTCCTGACACATTGGCTGTTACAGTAAATGCTTTTATTTTTTCACTATTAGTTGCCATTTTAATATACATATTCTCACTACAAAGACAAGTTGGAAAAACTGCAATTATATTATTTGGAATAGCCTTGAATTTCTTATTTAGTGCACTTACCATGGTATTACAATATGTGGCAGATGAAGATCAACTCCAAAGTTTAATATTTTGGAATTTTGGAAGTTTGTTAAAAACTACTTGGAATAAATTTTATATAGTATTAATAGTCCTAATAATTTCTTTTATCATACTTTCAAAGAATGCATGGAAACTAACTGCTATGACACTTGATGATACCAAAGCAAAAAGCTTGGGAGTGGATACTACTAAAGTTAGAAGAATGGCTATATTTATAACTTCTCTTCTTTCAGCAGTTGCAATTAGCTTTGTTGGAACTATAGGCTTTGTAGGGTTGATTGCTCCTCATATAGCTAGAAGTTTAGTTGGAGAAGATCAACGTTTTTTCATGCCACTTTCAGCAATTATAGGGGCCTTTATATTGTCTTTATCATTCTTAATCAGCAAGCTTCTTATAAAAGGAGTAATACTTCCAATAGGACTTGTTACATCTATTATAGGAATTCCATTTTTTATAATTATAATATTTAGTAAAATGAGGAGTATGTAATGCTTAAACTAAAAAATTTGAAATTCTCATATAAAAAAAGCTTGACTCCAGTATTTAAAGATTTAAGTATAGAATTTTCTCAAGGTTTTAATGTTATACTAGGTCCTAATGGTGCAGGGAAATCAACCCTTGTTAAATCTATCTTTGGTTTGCTGGATTATGAAGGACAAATCTTATACAATAATGAAAATATAACTAAGATGCCTTTAAGTGAAAAAATTAAGCTCATGTCATATCTTCCACAAATGGATATTAATACATCTACATTAACTGTTCTTGAGATGGTGCTTTTAGGTAGGCTACCTGATTTGGGGAGGAAAGTTTCAGATGAAGATTTAACTATTGTTATTGAAACATTGGAATCTCTTGCTATAGAAAATCTAATCTCTAGAAATTTTAGTGAATTAAGCGGAGGGCAAAAAAAGCTTGTTTTTATAGCACAAACCCTTGTAAGAGAGCCAAGATTAATAATCTTAGATGAACCTACCAATTCACTAGATTTACAGAAACAACTAGAATTATGCCATTTATTACAAATGATAGTTTTTGATAGGGGAGTAGATTTAATCGTGATACTTCACGATATAAATCTTGCTGCAAGATATGCAGATCATATAGTGGTTATAAATGATGATGGTTCATATTATAGTTCTGGAATACCTAAAGATGTTATAACTTCACAAATGTTACATGATGTATATGGAGTTATAGGAGATGTTTCTATTGATAATGATAATATACCTGTTATTTCTCCCAAGGCTTCTGTTCGTTTAAATAATTCTATTTGTTAAATGAGATAATTAATAAAAATTTATTTTCTAGTCTTGAATTATTCTATTAAGATTTAGACTATTTG
>CAZLPH010000173.1:0-4786 GCA_964561345.1 uncultured Candidatus Epulonipiscium sp. | reverse complement strand
AATGTAGAACATATGACGAGGAGGCACTTATATGGAAGAGAAAAATGTAACTGCGGAAGAAATTGAAGAGACAGTAGTAGAAACCGCAGCAGAGGATAAGGTAACAATGGAAGATGCTATGGAAGAGATCGACAAAAACATGGTGCAAATTAATACTGGAGATATATTAGAAGGTACGGTTGTTTCAGTAGATTCAGACGGCGCTGGCGTAGACATCGGCTACCACGCTGAAGGAATTGTTCCAGTTAGAGAACTCTCAAGCTTAAGAGACGTTGCACCAGAAACGGTTGTATCTGTTGGAGACGTTATTAACGTTGAAGTTTTAAAGATGGACGACGGCGAAGGAAGCGTTCTATTATCCAAGAAGCGTGCAGACGCACTTGTAGCATGGGACGATATTGAACAAGACCACAAAGACGGCACAGTTGTAGAAGTAACTGTTTCAGAAGCTGTTAAAGGCGGCGTCGTTGCAGACCATAACGGAATCAGAGCATTTATTCCAGCATCACAACTATCAGACAGATACGTAGAAGATATCTCAACATTTGTTGGCACGAAAGTAAAAGCTGAAATCATTGAATTTGATAAAAGCAAAAACAAATTAGTTCTATCTTCAAGAAGACTTGCAAAAGAAGCTAGCGACGCTGCAAAAAAGGTAGCAATCGAAAACCTTAAAGAAGGCGACGTTAAAAAAGGAACAGTTATCAAACTAATGCCTTTTGGCGCATTTGTTGATATTGGTGACGTACAAGGGTTACTTCATAACAGTGACTTATCATGGACACGTGTTAAGCACCCATCAGAAGTAATTAAAGAAGGACAAGAAATCGAAGTAACCGTTCTTAAAGTTGACCGTGAATCAGGTAAAGTAGGCCTTGGATTTAAAGACATGAGCTTAGACCCATGGACTGTAAACGCTGAAACACTTAAAAAGGGATCAATTGTAGAAGGGGTTGTTACAAGACTTGTAGACTTCGGCGCATTTGTTAGAATTGCAGACTCTGTAGAAGGGCTTGTTCATATTTCACAAATCAGTGAAAACAGAATAGGTAAGCCATCAGAAGTCCTAGAAGAACGAGAAACAATCAAAGTTAAAATTCTTGATATTGACAAGAAATCCAAAAAGATTTCACTTAGTATTAAAGAAGTTCAAAACGAATTTGATGCTGAATTAGTAAAACAATATGCAGGCTCCGACGAAGACGCACTTGGAACAATTGGAGACGCATTGGGAGATGCATTCAAAGACCTATTTAACTAGGACAAAGGCTATCCTGTAAGGATGGCCTTTTTTTTACATAGATTTTTAAGAGAGGTGAGGAAAATGAAAGGCCGAAAACTTTTTTCATTGTTTGGTAAAAAAACAAAAAATAAGTCTTCTGTGACAGACGCAGACCAAGAAGGACGCATAGAAGAAATATTTAAAGAACTAGCCACCATTAAAACAAAGCGAAAAAGACTAGAACGCTACGTAAAAGGAATGGCCCAACGTAAAAAAGACTTAGAAAAATATGACTCTTTAACAGAAGATGACCACGGAAAAGTTGCAGGCTTTCTAGATCAATATAAAGGTGTTATAGAACAACGAAAAGTCTTAGAAGGCCGATTAATTAAAAATAACCCCTCTCTTAGAATCATCCAGGCTAGGGAAAAAGAAATCCCAGACATGGTAGGGGAAATAAGAGATGTTGAAAGAAATCAGCGCTATGCATACAATGATATGCTTTACTTACAAGAGGAAAAAGATAGCCTCTATGAGGACAGAGAAAGCCTTATAACAAGCTATAGGGCCTTGAAAATAATTGCAATTAGTCTTATTATAGTACTAGGAATTATTAGTGTGGTACTTTTGACCATGGTACAAACCCTAAGAGAGAATATTTTTATCCCCTCAAGTGTTATATCCCTTATGACACTGATTTTTGGTTTTGCTATCCTTGTTATAAAAAGACGGATTGAATACGAACTAGAGCTTAATGAAGCCATGCAACTAAGGGCTGGAAGGTTAATGAACAGGACCAAAATTAGGTACTATCACCACACAAACTACCTAAACTTCCAATATGAGAAACTAAAAATTAAAAATGCAGACCAGCTTCAGAGCCAATACGACCGTTACCTCAAAAATAAAAATAACGAGGTATACTACAATAACTTAAACAAGCAGCTAATTGAGATAGAAAATAAGGTCTTTGATGTTTTATACGAAAAAGGCATAGAGCGAGATGCCTTTGATAATATTGATGAATGGGCCCAGGTCCAAAACATTGCTATTTTAATAAAGAATATTAATGAGGAATACGAGACCACATCAAAACAAATCAAAGCCCTAGATGCCTACGAAGACGAATTAACCAAAGAAGCTTTCATAATGACAGAGACAAATCCAGAAATAGCCCCCAAAGTAGAACGACTAATGGCAGGCTATATGAACTCAAACGGAGGTAAATAATGAAGAACTTAGAGAAAATATATGATCCTTCCCAAGCAGAAGATCGTTTATACAAGAAGTGGATAGACAAGGGGTATTTTCACGCAGAAGTAGAAACAGATAAAGAGCCATTTACAATTGTTATGCCGCCCCCAAATATTACAGGGCAACTTCACATGGGACATGCCCTAGATAGTACCCTCCAAGATATTTTAATTCGCTACAAAAGAATGGCAGGCTATAACGCCCTTTGGGTACCAGGAACTGACCATGCCAGTATTGCAACAGAAGTTAAAATCGTGGAAAAACTTGCAAAAGAAGGCATTAAGAAGGAAGATCTAACAAGAGAAGAATTCTTAAAGCATGCCTGGGAGTGGAAAGAAGAGTACGGCGGAATTATTACAGACCAGCTCAAAAAACTTGGCACATCTTGCGATTGGGAAAGAGAACGCTTTACCATGGACGACGGCCTCTCAGAAGCCGTACAAGAAGTCTTTATTAGACTCCACGAAAAAGGCTACATCTACCGGGGAGCAAGAATCATAAACTGGTGCCCAGTATGTGAAACCACCATATCAGAGGCAGAAGTAGAACACGAAGAACAAGACGGAAGCTTATGGCATGTTAGGTACCCTGTTGTGGGAACAGATGAGTATATCCAAATTGCCACAACCAGGCCAGAAACCATGCTAGGAGACACAGCAGTAGCTGTCCACCCAAGTGACGAAAGATACGCCCATTTAGTTGGTAAAATGGTTATCTTGCCCCTTGTAAACAAAGAAATCCCAGTGGTTGCTGACCACTACGTTGAGAAGGACTTTGGAACAGGGGTTGTTAAAATAACACCTGCCCATGACCCTAACGACTTTGAAGTTGGTCAAAGACACGACCTTGAGCAAATTAGTGTCCTTGATGACCGGGGCATGATGAATAATCTTGCCGGAAAATATGAAGGCTTAGACCGCTACGCCGCAAGGACTCAAATCATTAAAGACCTAGAAGCTCAAGGCTTTTTGGTTAAAATAGAAAAACATGTTCACAACGTAGGCATGCATGATCGTTGTAACACAACCATTGAGCCAATGATTAAGGCCCAATGGTTTGTAAAAATGGAAGAAATGGCAAAGCCAGCTATTGATGCCCTAAAGAAGGGTGACCTTAACTTTGTTCCAGAAAGGTTTGGTAAAACATACCTGAACTGGCTAGATAATATCAGAGACTGGTGTATTTCACGCCAACTATGGTGGGGACATAGAATTCCAGCCTACTACTGCCAAGGGTGTCATGAAGTTGTCATCGCCAGAGAAATGCCAGATACTTGCGCATCATGTGGCAGCCCAAACTTTGTTCAAGACGAAGACTCATTAGACACATGGTTTAGCTCCGCCCTATGGCCTTTTTCAACACTAGGCTGGCCAGAGCAAACACCAGAACTTAATCATTTTTACCCAACCAGCGTTTTAGTAACAGGCTATGACATTATATTCTTCTGGGTTGTTAGAATGGTTTTCTCAGGCATTGAACAAATGGGCCAAGTGCCATTTAAAGACGTTTTAATCCATGGACTGGTGAGAGATGACCAGGGCCGTAAGATGAGTAAGTCTCTTGGTAACGGCATAGACCCACTAGAGCTTATTAGCCAGTACGGAGCAGATGCCCTGCGCCTAACCCTTGTGACAGGTAATGCCCCAGGAAACGACATGAGATTCTACACAGAACGTGTTGAAGTAAACCGTAACTTTGGCAACAAAATCTGGAACGCAGCCAGATTTATCCTTATGAACTACGAAGGGGAAGACCTAAACCTAACCGTATCCCCAGATGAGCTAACAGCAGCAGACCGCTGGATTATTTCAAAGTTCAACACCCTAGCCAAAGAGGTAACAGACAACATGGACAAATACGAACTAGGCATAGCCGTTCAAAAACTTCATGACTTTGCATGGGAAGAGTTTTGTGATTGGTATATCGAGATGGTGAAACCAAGATTATATAACGCTGAAGATCCAACAAGGGCAGCCGCTCTTTGGACCCTTCGAACCGTTATGATTGATACTCTAAAACTACTTCACCCATACATTCCTTTTATAACAGAAGAAATATTTATGAGCCTTCAAAACAAAGAAGAATCAATTATGATCTCTAACTGGCCAATTTACAAAGAAGACCGAAATTTTGGCACAGAAGAAAAAGAAATCGAGCTTATGAAACAAGCCGTTAGAAACATTAGAAACATAAGGGCTGAGCTTAACGTTCCCCCATCAAGAAAAGCCCAAATGTTTGTGGTTTCAGAAGATCCTACCATTCGTGATATCTTTAAAAGAGGAACCGTATTCTTTGCAACCCTAGCAGGCG
>CAZLPH010000172.1:0-4788 GCA_964561345.1 uncultured Candidatus Epulonipiscium sp. | reverse complement strand
TCTTATGAATTTACAGTATCAGAAACAACAGATGAAAATTTGAAAATGGTATTTGAACTAGGTACTGTTAATGGTTTAGGTGTTACAACAACGATGTATTTTGATAACATCTCTATCAAAGAGAAGAAATAAGAAGTATAAACAAAAATGCGAGCAAGGTTTAGTTTTAACTAAACCTTGCTCGCATTTTTATAAAACAAATCATATTAGTGATAGCCTTGATTTTTTTGATTTAAGGATAAATAGGAAATATTTGTTTTATATGTTACAATAGGTAGGTGTGTGAATATTCTAATTTAGGAAAAAACAAATTGAAACAATGGAGGAAGAAGATGACAAACAAGCGTTGGATAGCAGTTGGAATGGCAATTAGTATTTTTGTGGTATCATTAATTATTCCCGCAATAGCAAAGCCTTTAATGGCTAAAGAGGAAAAAGAGACAACAAATTACTTGAAAGAATTTTTAAACGAATCGGCAGCGGTTACGGTACTGGAAAAAGGTAGCCCAGCTAGTCGTATAGTCGTATTAGATGTAGATGGTGTCATTAGTGGTGAGCAAGCATCACCTTTTGCAGTGGCAGGCTACAATCATGAGAAAATACTTCAAAACTTAGAAAAAATGAAGACGGATGAAACAATTAAAGCCCTTATTTTACGTGTAAATTCTCCTGGGGGTGGGGTTTATGAAAGTGCAGAGTTAACAAGTAAAATTATTGACCTTAAGGAAGCTAGGGGGATTCCAGTCTATACTGTCATGGAAAGTATGGCAGCTAGTGGTGGCTACTATATTGCGGCTAACTCAGAAAAGATTTATGCCCAAGCAGAAACCCTGACAGGTTCAATTGGGGTCATTATGCAAGGCTTTAATATTACTAAATTACTAGATAAAATGGGGATTGAAGATAGAACCATTAAAAGTGGTGATTTAAAAGACCTTGGGTCTATAACACGTGAAAATACGTCTGAAGAATTAGCCGTCATGCAAGGTTTAGTTGATAATATGTATGAACGCTTTGTTGATACGGTGGAATCAGGAAGAGAGCTTAGTCGTGACGAGATATATACTTTAGCAGATGGGCGAATTTATGATGGGGTACAGGCTCTTGAAAATGGCCTTGTTGATGAACTTGGTTACTTTGAAGATGCCCTTGTGGACTTAAGAAAGAATTATTCCCTTGAGGATGCCCAGCTTATTCGTTTTGAAGAAGGTAATTTAAACTGGCTTAGTAACTCGGTTTTTAATTTCCAAGGACTTATGCCTAGGCAAGTGTCCCCTTTGCCTGAAATAAATAGCAATGATGGAACACCGCAAATGATGTATATTTATAAGGGGGTGTAAAGGGTGATTAAATCATTTAAAGACTATCCTGAGGGAATCTATGCAGGCTTTCTGATTCGTGTTTTTGCTTTTATAATTGACATTATAATGATTGGGGCACTCCAGCGTATCACATTATTTTATATGAAAGAAGGGACCTTACGTGCACTTCTTTTACTAACCATTTATCTTTTGTATTTTATCTTGATGACAAAATTAAATGATGGACAGACCATAGGTAAAATGATTTTTGGAATCCAAGTCATTTGTTTGAATGAGGAAAAGTTAACTTGGAATACTGTTATTGTTCGTGAAGGGTTTGGGCGTTACTTGCAAAAAGTAATATTTATTCTTTATGGATTAACTATTTTCACACCATATAAACAACATTTTGTTGATATGCTAAGTGATACATCCGTCGTAAGACTCGAAATGTTAGACCTGGTTGAAAGCTTAGAAACCATGGTTTTAAAAGCATAGTATATAGAACTTTAGTGATAATATACATTAGTAAAAAGTGTAATAATATGCTAAACTACTGCGGAGGTGATCAAATGAAGCGAAAAAAAAATGGTGACCATAAAGTTGTTGATATTTTATTATTTGGAAAAGGAAAAAAAGGCTTACTTAGAATGGTATTTGGCCGGACGGGTATTATTATGGCCTTATTATTAGCACAAATAGGAGTTTTAGTTAGTGTTTTTAGTTTTCTTCAAACATTGATCCCATATCTTGTTGGGACATTAGCCGTATTTACAATCCTTATGGTTGTCCATGTTATTAACGCAGAGCACAATACAAGTGTTAAATTAACATGGGTTATTTTAATTATGGCATTACCAGGATTTGGTGGACTCCTTTACATCTTTATACAAAGAGATATAGGACACAGAACCCTTAAAAACCGTTTAAAGGTTATTATGAAAGAATCAGCTAAAGAATTTAAAAAACAAGATGATCTTATGGATAAGCTCAAGGTGGAAAATAAGGGACTATATAATTTAGCGACATATACTGGTAAGGCAGGAAATTTTCCCGTTTATGAAAACTCATCAGTAAAATATTTTAAAATTGGTGAGGACGCTTTTGAAGAGATGTTACTACAATTATCGAATGCCAAAGAGTTTATATTCCTAGAGTATTTTATCGTTGCTGAAGGGCAGATGTGGGGCCAGATTCTAAAGATTTTATCAGACAAAGTAGCCGAAGGTGTAGAGGTTAGGATGATGTATGATGGCACATGCGAATTTGCTTTATTACCTCATAGTTATCCTAGAAGATTGAGAGAACTTGGAATTCAGACTAAGGTGTTTGCCCCAGTTAGGCCATTTATCTCAACCCATTATAATTACCGTGACCATAGAAAAATTCTTGTTATAGATGGGCGGGTGGCCTTTACAGGTGGCCTAAACCTAGCCGATGAGTATATTAATGAAAAAGAAGTCTATGGCCACTGGAAAGACACAGCTGTAATGGTTGAAGGAGAGGCTGTTGATAGTTTTACACTAATGTTTTTAGAAATGTGGAATGTAGATAAGAGAGATAGAAGTTATATAAAAGGTAGGTATGAGGCTAAGCCCTTGGAAAGAGTAAGTGAAGGCTATGTACTCCCCTTTGGTGACTCGCCCCTAGACCATGATAAAGTAGGGGAAATGATTTATATGGATATCTTAAATAGAGCCCAGGACTATGTTTATATTATGACCCCTTATTTGATACTAGATGGAGAAATGGTAACAGCCTTGCAGTTTGCTGCAAGAAGAGGGGTAGACGTGAAGATTTTAATGCCCTATATTCCAGACAAGAAAATGGTGTTTGCTCAGTCTAGAAGCCATTATAAGGAGCTAATGAGGGCAGGTGTGCAAATCTATGAATACACACCAGGATTTATCCATGCCAAATCTTTTGTAAGTGATGATGTAAAAGCGATTGTTGGTACCATTAACCTAGATTATAGGAGCCTCTACCATCACTTTGAATGTGCTGTTTATATGGAGGGGGTACCAGCAGTATTAGATGTTAAAAAAGATTTTAATGAGACCTTAGAAAAATCTCAAAGGGTAACCCTAGAAGATATTAGAAACTATCCTATTGGAATGACTATAGCGGGTCAGGTTTTAAAACTAATTGCACCCTTGTTATAAAAAGTGTCTGCTATATCCTTTCTGGGGCATACAACTTTGCTTGTAAAAGCCCCAAAAAGGATGTAGCAGACATGAATCATAGGTAGGGAAAGTAGAACTTTCCTACTAAATAAAAAGTGACTATACCTAGGTATAGTCATTTTTGCTTGCTATGAACGTTTTGGACAATTATCAGCCTCATGGAACCAACCACATGGCCGGCAGCCTAGGCAGTTTATAGGGCTATCTTTTTCTATGTGATTAACAAAATTAGGGTCTGCCAACTGAGCCCTACCCATGGCAACAAAATCTACTAAATCATGATCTATTAGATATCTTGCCTGGTCTGCCTTCTTAATTGCGTTAACAGTAATCACTGGAATCGTAACATTCTCCTTGATTTTGGTGCCCCCATAAACAATCCAGTTGCACAAAAAATCCTCAGCTAAGGTCACATCGATTGGTGTGTTGTCAAAGCCAGTTGAAACGTGGAGGTAATCCATACCCATGTCCTCAAAAGCCTTTGCCATTTCAATACTAGGGTCTAAACCATTCTCGTTACAGCCCATTCTGATACCGACTATAAAATCATGGGGCACTTGTTTTTTAATATCATTGAAAATATCTCTTGTGATCTTTAACCTATTATCAAGGCTGCCACCATAAGCATCAGTTCGTTTATTAACCTTATTTGAAAAGAACTGTGTAAAAAGATAGCCATGAGCGCCGTGAAGTTCAATGCCGTCAAATCCAGCTTTTTGGGCCCTAATGGCACCAGCTATAAAGTCTTGGTGTATTTGCTTGATTTCGTCTTGTGTAAGCGCTCTAGCGGTTATTTTTCCATCATCATAATCAGAAGCTGAGATTCTATTTGCTTTGACACTTTGTGGAGATTTTAAGCCAGCATGGTGAATTTGCAAGAAAACTTTGGCATTATTCTCATGACAAACCTGTGCAATCTGGCTTAAGCCATCTATGAATTTATCATCCCAGATGCCTAGTTGGTCATCTGATAATCTGCCATCTTTAGAAACAGCTGTGGCTTCTACAATAATTAAACCGCTTCCGCCTTTTGCTATTCCTTCATAGTGATCGATGTTATTTTGAGAAACGAAATTATCTACGCCAGAGGCACCAAAGCAAACCATAGGTGGCAGTACAATTCTGTTTTTGATTGTCAAGTCCTTAATTTTATGTGGTGTAAATAGTGAATCCATATTATCCAACCTTTCATATTTGAGTTAACCATACATTGTATTATATACTTAATTGAGTGGCTAGACAAATACAAGTGGTTAATAATGTTATAATTACATATAAAGGAGTTAATGATGAGCAATTTTAAA
>CAZLPH010000171.1:0-4790 GCA_964561345.1 uncultured Candidatus Epulonipiscium sp. | reverse complement strand
GATATCCTAAATCAGACGGTATTCTACCGGCAGATGTATGAGGCTGGGCAATATAGCCTAGTTCCTCAAGATCTGCCATTTCATTTCGAATAGTTGCCGAGCTTACGCCCAGGTCATACTTCTTTGATATGGTACGCGATCCAACAGGCTCACCTGTTTTAATATAATCATGAATGATAGCCTCTAAAATTCTTATCTTTCGGTCATTCATGTCCACGCCTATCACTTCCTTTGTCTTTGTTAGCACTCGTCTTGAATGAGTGCTAAGCATAGATTAAAGATATCATCTAAGATTATTTTTGTCAAGGGGATATCTATTAATCTAGTAAAAAGCTACTAAATACTATGTTCGAAACGTCTTGCCCATAGTCAGTTAGCCAAATACGTCCATCGCTCTCTCTTAGTAAACCATCCTTTTTATGCTGCTTTAATTGGGAACCATAGACTGTAAAAATTGACTGTTTAAATCTATTTTCAAATTCACCTATCTCAATCCCCTCTGTTAGTCTAAGTCCTAAAAACATATACTCTTCCATTTGCGCCTTTAAATCAATTAATTCTTTGTTTTTTTGGATATCTTCTAATTTTTGGCTATGGCCTATATATTCTTTCATATTGTAAGTATTATTATACCGATAACCATTATAATAAGAATGAGAACCGAGGCCTAGACCTATATAAGGATGGCACTTCCAATTATTAACATTATGCTTGGATGCTTTACCAGCTTTAGCAAAATTTGAAATTTCATACTGCTCATAGCCATATTCTCTAAGATAATCTTTGGCCAAGGTGTACATGTCACGTTCTAAATCTACAGAGGGCACTTCTAACTTACCCTTATTATAGAGATCTCCAAAGTGAGTTTCTTCTTCAACAATTAAACTATATGCCGAAATATGTTCAGGCCCTAATTTTACAAATTCCTTCAAGGTCTCTTTCCATTGGTCTAAGGTTTGAGTTGGTAAGGCAAACATAAGGTCTAGATTGACATTGTCAAAGCCCATACTTCTACATAAGTTATAACTTTCTATGATATCATCTTTGGTATGGCCCCTGCCTATTTTCTTCAAAAGATTATCTTGGTATGCCTGGGCTCCCATACTAATCCTATTAACCCCATAGCTTTTCATTACTTGAAGCTTTTTCTGGGATAAGGTGCCTGGGTTAGACTCAATAGTAAACTCCGCATCCTGCGCAATAGCAAAAGACTCCTTAAGGGCAATAAGTATTTTTTCAAGCAAAATTGGTGGGAGTACGCTAGGCGTACCGCCACCAATAAATATTGTTCCTATCGTAAGGCGCTTAGGCATACTTTCCCTATGGGCTCTTATTTCACTAATAAGGGCATTTACATAAGATTCGTACTGTGACTGATCTTGCACCGATGATGCAAAATCACAATAGTAACATTTGGATACACAAAATGGTATATGCACATAAACACCAAATTCCATAGGTCACCTCTTTCTTAATCTGTTTCTAATTTTAAAACACTCATAAATGCCTCTTGCGGTACGTTAACACTTCCGATTTGTCTCATGCGTTTTTTCCCTGCTTTTTGTTTCTCAAGTAACTTACGCTTACGAGAAATATCACCACCGTAGCATTTTGCTAGAACGTCTTTTCTCATAGCTCTTATTGTTTCTCTTGCAATAATCTTATTTCCAATAGCTGCTTGTATAGGAATCTCAAATTGATGCCTATCGATTTCTGTTTTCAGTTTTTCTACAATTTTACGGCCCCTATCAGTTGCTTTATCTTTGTGAACAATAAATGATAAGGCATCTACAGTTTCGTGATGGACCATAATATCTAGTCTTACAAGCTCTGACTGTTCATAACCAATAAGTTCATAGTCAAAAGATGCATAGCCTCTTGTTTTAGATTTAAGAACATCAAAAAAGTCATATATGATTTCATTAAGAGGAAGATTATAGCTCAAAATCGCCCTGGTTTCTTCCATATACTCCATGCCAAGATATTCTCCCCGCCTATCTTGGCAAAGCTCCATAATAGAACCAACATACTCACTAGGAACAATGATATCTGCTTTTACAATTGGTTCTTCCATATAAGCTAAATCAGTTGGTTCTGGTAAATCCGATGGATTTGAAATCTCAATCATATCGCCGTTTGTCTTATGGACTTTATAGATAACACTTGGCGCTGTTGTAACAAGGTCAAGGTTATATTCCCGCTCTAAACGCTCTTGGATAATTTCAAGGTGTAATAATCCTAAAAATCCGCAACGAAATCCAAAGCCTAGTGCTGCTGATGTCTCGGCCTCAAATACCAAAGAAGCATCATTGAGTTGAAGTTTCTCCAAACTCTCACGAAGGTCTATATATTTCGCCCCATCTGCTGGGTACATACCGCAGTAAACCATTGGATTGACTTGTTTGTATCCTGGCAGAGCTTTGGTATCTAAGTGCTTAGCATCTATTACTGTATCGCCAACACTTGTATCTGTTACGTTTTTAATACTAGCTGTTATATAGCCAACTTCTCCTGAACTTAACTTGTCTGTAGGCCAATAATTACCAGCCCCAAAGGTTCCAACTTCTACAACTTCGAACTCTTTTCCTGTTGCAATCATGTGGATTTTCATCCCTTTTTTTACAAACCCTTCTTTAACACGACAAAATACAATAATCCCCTTGTAAGGATCATAAATAGAGTCGAATATTAAAGCTTGCAAGGGCGCATTTACATCCCCTACAGGTGCCGATATTAATTTGGTCGCCTGTTCTAGTATGTCTTCTATGTTAATACCATTCTTTGCAGAAACCAATGGTATTTCGCTTGCATCTAGTCCTATTGTATCTTCTATTTCTTTTTTTACCCGTTCTGGATCTGCATTAGGAAGATCAATCTTGTTAATAACCGGTAATATATCTAAATCATGGTCTAATGCTAAGTAGAGGTTCGCTAATGTTTGGGCTTCTATTCCTTGGGCTGCATCAACAACTAAAATAGCCCCTTCACATGCGGCTAAACTTCTTGAAACTTCATAAGTAAAATCCACATGTCCCGGTGTATCAATTAGGTTAAAGACATACTCAATTCCGTCCTTAGCTTTATAGACAAGACGTACAGCTTGGGATTTTATTGTAATGCCACGTTCTCTTTCTAAATCCATATTATCAAGCACTTGGGATTGCATTTCTCGCTCCGTTAAGGTCCCTGTCATTTGGATGATACGGTCAGCTAGTGTTGATTTTCCATGATCAATATGTGCAATAATACAAAAATTTCGTATTTTTTGTTGGTCTGAAAGAATCATTCTTCTTTTGTCTCCTTTGTATTTCGAATTTCTAGTCCTAGGTGTATAATATCGACTTATTATAGCATAGTCAAGCTAAGCCATTCAATCTTTTTCGATTACTTCCATTAAAAGCTCTGCAAATACTTCGATTGTATTTAAGGCTTCTTCCTTTATGTTATGCTCATTACCTATTTCTAACAAAAGCGACATAGGCCTCATATGCAAATTATAACGATAAGGCTTAACAAGGGTTTTTCGTGTGAATCCTGGATATTTCTCAATTGCTTTAAGCTGCAGTTGTAAGGCTAGGGCCATATTATCTTCTACATAAGGGTTAGGCAAACTAGTTATAGGTGTCAATTGGCCTTGTTTTTGAACCTGGCAGAATCCGTTGACAAACATCAACTTGGCCGTTGGCTTTCCATTAACACTACTTAAAAACTTTTCATCTCCCGTAGCCCCATCCCTATGTATGTCAATAGCTATTTCGATGCTAGGATTATCGTCAAGGACTTTGCTTATTTCTACTTGCATCTTGCCATAGTCATCCTTCCCTGCGTTCTCAGGTGTTTTTACGATCTGATTTGTCCAGTGCAAAGTTTCTACTCCGTACTGAGTCTCTAAGACTTCTTTTAAATGGGCACCTACGTCCGCAACCCCTTGGCCACTTGGCTCTTCATCTGCAAATCGTTCATGGGGATGGGTATGGAAAATAATAACTTTGGGTCCTGCTGTATCTGTGTTAATTTTAAACCCTTTTTTCGAAAATTTAACTGCATTAATCTGCTCCATGGCTTGGTTTTTATAGTTTAGATTTGCATCAAAATTAATTAGTTTAGAAGTCACATAACCATTATCTTTTAGCTGTTCTAAAGTTACTTCCTTTCCTAGATTTAGTGGATTTTCAAATTTAGCAATTCGCAGCTCATCTTTTTGGTCAAAATAATCCTCACTCCTCTGAGAATTCCCCCTATTGTCGGATTTCGTAAAGCCAAATATAGTATTGAAAGTTTCATTGTTACCAAAAACTACTTGCTGCTTTATTAATGGTATATTCTTTTCGATTAGGGTTACGTAGTCCCCTGGGTCAATTTGGGTTAATTCAAATATGACTTTATTTAATAGATTGTTTGTGCTATTTCGTTCTGGTGATATAGTAGCTGGAATAACACTTCCTATAACCTTGGTATAAAAACCCCCCTGGTAGATACTGTACCCTTGCCACAGGCTAATGATTATTATTAGAATTATTGCAAGGGAGTTTATTTGTTTGAATTTCATCACCACTGTATTCATGACATCTCTCCTTATCTATTCTTATGTTTATTTTATTCAGATAAGGGACAATGTATGATAGTTAATATCTGAAACGATTAATATCATCAGGGGTAATCCCTGGATGTACAGCAATATTAATACCATTGGCAATAATAGTAGATAGATATTCTATAACCTCATCTATTTCTTTAGGTGTTACAAACATATTGCCTATATGAGGATAAAGAACTTCTTTTACAAGTAG
>CAZLPH010000170.1:0-4845 GCA_964561345.1 uncultured Candidatus Epulonipiscium sp. | reverse complement strand
ATGAGATAATAGGAGGTCATGGATATGGAAATTTTAAATATGAAAGATATTATAAAAACCTACCAAATGGGTGAGGAAAAGCAAACTGTCTTGAAAAAGATTAATCTAGTTATCCATAAGGGAGAGTTTCTCACAATTCTTGGGCCATCTGGATCTGGAAAATCTACTCTCATGAATATTATTGGGTGCTTAGATGTGCAAACAGGTGGTAAATATATTTTAAACAATAGCGAAGTAGAAGATTTAGATGAGGCGGAACTTTCTAAGATTAGAAATAAAGAAATTGGCTTTGTTTTTCAGCAGTTTCAGCTGTTACAAAAACTAACGGCAAGTCAAAATGTAGAATTACCACTAATTTATGCAGGGGTTCACCACAAACAGCGTAAACAAAGGGCAAAAGAGATGCTCACCCGTGTAGGCCTTGTTGATAAACTAAATCATAAGCCAAATCAGCTCTCAGGTGGCCAGCAGCAAAGGGTTGCCATTGCAAGGGCTATGATTACGGAGCCGACAATCATCTTAGCAGATGAGCCAACAGGTGCACTAGATCAAACAACAGGTAAGCAAATTATGGCTCTTTTTACAGAACTTAATAAGGAAGGAAAAACCATTATTATGATTACCCATGATAAGGATATTGCCAAGTTTGGTAGTCGAACGGTGGAAATATTAGATGGGAAATTAAGTGAGGTGAAAGAGAATGATTAGAGAAAGTATCATTATGTCGTGGCAAAATATTATTAATAATAAAATGCGCTCTTTCTTAACAACACTCGGCATCATTATTGGCGTAGCCTCTATTATAACCCTAATTACAATTGTACAAGGGGTAACCACAAGTGTTACAACAACGATTTCCGATATGGGTGCTAATAAAATTACGGTTCAAGCAAAAGGGACGCCCCTAAAGCAAGGACTGTCGGATTATGATGTTAAATCCATCGTGGAAATTGATAATATTAAAGGGGTTTCCCCGACCATTAGTGGCAAATCAAATATTGTCTTTGACAGAGACGTAATGGAAGACATATCAATCCAGGGAAAAAATCAGGTTTATTTTTCAAACACAGAAGACTTACTAGAAAGTGGCAGGTTTATCAATATTTTAGATTGTAATGATAAAAACAGGGTTGCTGTCATAGGCCAAAATATTGTAAATAAATATTTTAAGACAGAAAATCCAATTGATCAAGAAATTATTATTAATGGCATCACCTATATGATCATCGGTACCCTTCAAAAATCAAATGGTTACGCCATGGGCAGCAATGATAATACAGTCATTATTCCCTATACAACGGCAATGAGTTTACTAGGTGTAAAAAATATAAATAGCATGGATATATTTATGAAAGACGAGGAATTAGCGGAGATAACAACAGCTGATATTGAAATCGTCCTTAATAGTGCTTTTAATAATAATAAAGATGGGTTTAATGTTTCTAATATGCAAAACATTCTAGACCGGGTGAGGGAAATGACAGGTATGTTAACCATAATGCTAGTTGGGATTGCTTCGATTTCCCTTTTTGTTGGCGGCATTGGTATTATGAATATGATGCTTGTATCTGTGACCGAGCGGACCACGGAAATTGGCCTGAGGAAGGCTCTAGGAGCGGAGCCTAATACAATACAGCAGCAGTTTTTGCTAGAATCTATTTTCTTATCTATGCTAGGCGGTTTTATAGGTGTTATAATGGGAATAGCCATGGCATATATTGGGTGTTTAATGCTTGGAACAGGATTTGAATTATCTATGGGCACAATATTACTATCAGCAGGATTTTCAGCAGTAATAGGCATAACCTTTGGCTATGCACCTGCAAGAAGGGCTAGTAAACTAAATCCAATCGATGCCCTTAGGAATACTTAAAAAATACAAGAAGAGGGAAGGTGAGTGGCGTGTTTAATATTTTAGTATGTGAAGATGATAAAATATCAGACGATTAATGTGTGATTATTTAAAAGAAGAAAATTACAAGGTTTTTGAAAGTGAAAATGGTGAAATGGCATTAGAGGTATTAGACCACACTCATATAGATCTTTTGGTGACAGATATTATGATGCCGAAAATGGATGGTTTTTCTTTATCCAAGGAAATAAGAGATGCCGGCTTTGAGATGCCTATTCTTATGATTAGTGCCAAGGAAACCATTGATGATAAAAAGACCGGATTTTCCCTGGGGGCAGATGATTATATGGTAAAGCCCATTGACATGGATGAGATGGTTGTAAGGGTAGCTGCCCTCCTTCGGCGGGCTAAAATTGTCAGTGATCAGAAGATCATCATAGGTGATACAACATTTGATTATAATAGTTTAGTGGTAACCATAGGAAGCACGGAATTACAACTTCCCAAAAAAGAATTTCAACTTATTTTCAAACTATTATCCCACCCCAATAGGATATTCACAAGAAACCAAATGATGGATGAAATCTGGGGATATGAAACGGATACTGATGAGCGAACTGTGGATGTTCATATAAAAAGGCTGAGAGAAAAGTTTGCGGCTAATAAAGATTTTGAGATTATAACCGTCAGAGGACTTGGCTATAAAGCGGTGAAGGCAAAATGAAAAGAAAAATATTTGACTCAATGTATACAAGATTTATAGCCCTTTTTTTAGGGGCTTTTCTTGTTTCTATTTTTATAACAGGTTTAATTACTTACTTTACACAAATAGATAATATTAAATTAATTATGAATCAAACCATAGAAAGCAGGGCAAATAGTCTTAAGGCACTTGTAGAAGAACAAAACATTTCAGCTCAAGAGGCCAGTAATTATCTAACGTCTGCTGAGCTAAAAATATTTACAAAAGATACATTTGATCCTAAGAGTATTATCTTTTCGTCTCAGGAACAAGAAAGAATGAAAAATGGTGAAACCATTGTAAAAATACATCCTAGTGATAAAATACTTGTTTTAGGTGTCTTAGAACTAGCTGGTGAGCAGGTATTTATCACGCCTGATCTTCAAAATAATCCTATTACTCAGTTTAAGAAGTTTCAGAGAATCGCATTTTTTTCCTCAATTTTATTAGGTAGCTTATTTATTATTTTTGCCGTCGCCATGGTGGTAAAACCCATTAAAAAACTATCAACTGCCTCAAGAGAAGTTGCCAAGGGGGATTTTAATATTCAGGTTGATGTTAAGGGAAATGATGAGATTTCAGATTTAGGCAGGAATTTTAACCGGATGGTAAAAAAGCTTTCTGCTAATGAGTATCTTCATAAGGATTTTGTTAGTAACGTCTCACATGAGTTTAAAACACCCATAACATCTTTAATAGGCTACGGGAAACTACTTAGAAAAGACACCATAACAGCTGATCAAAAAAAAGAATATGCAGATATTATTATTTCTGAAGGTGAAAGGCTCTCGGGTCTATCTTCAAAATTACTAAGATTATCAGAGCTTGGAAATGAAGTAATAGACCTCAAAGAAGAAACGATCCAGCTTGATGAACAAATCCGGGATGCCATGTTGCTGCTTCAAAATCTATGGGAAAATAAAAACCTAGAGCTAGATTTGGACTTACCAGAAATAGAATGTACAGGTGACAAGGCCCTCTTATATCAGGTCTGGATTAATCTTATTTCCAACGCCATTAACTATTCAAATGACAACGGGAGTCTAGGCATAAGCCTGAAACAGACAGATGTCATAATCGTAGAGATTGTTGACCGGGGAATCGGGATGACCCAGGAAGAACAGGAGAATATCTTCTCAAGATTTTACAAAGCAGATAAGTCAAGAAATACCACAGGAACAGGCCTTGGTCTTACCATTGCTAGAGAAATCGTAGAACTGCATAAGGGAACAATCACGGTTGAGAGTAAGCTAGGCCAAGGAAGCCACTTTTTCGTTGCCCTACCCCTTGAACTAGAAACCTAGCGGGACTGTTCCCAAGCTCTTCGGGGACTGTCCTGGCGACCCTCCACTGACTAATCCATTTACTAACAATCCAAACCATATTTTCCACCCAAATTAAAGACCAACTAAATTATAATCACCACGAATATGTGAAGATTATAATTTAGTTGGTCTTTTTTTGTTTAAAATCATACAAAAAGTCAATAATTACAAATACAACTGCAAGAGTAATGCTTTGAGCTTAGCATTATTCATGGTAAAATATATATAGGAAGAGGTTTCTGAGTGGCCAACAACAAAGAAGATATTATAATGAAAAAGGCAATGACTGTATTTGCAAATGAAGCTGTGGCTTACTTTGGTGAAACAAAGAAGGTAATAGGTATAGCACCAACTGAGCAAGTGCAATTAGAAATCAAAGAAACAAGAATGGATTACGTTTTCCTTATGGATGATAACACGTACACCCATTTTGAATTCCAAACAACAAACAAAGGTATAATGGATCTAGCACGATTCAATCTATATGATGTGCAACTATACCAACGAACTAAAAAGCAAGTATACACCTATGTTATTTACTCAGGTGATATTACAAATCCACTTCATGGATATGCCAATGGCTTTAGTGAATACAAGGTAAAAGTTATTTGCATGGCAGATCAGGATGCTGAGCAGGTATTAGATACCATAGAGAGTAAGCTTAAAATAGGAAAAGCATTAACGAATAAAGAAATACTAGATTTAATTTTCACCCCAATAATGGGTGGGAAATTAACAAAAGAAAAGAAGATTGTTAGGGCGCTAAAGATATCTAGAGATTGCCCAGCAGACAAAGAAGAAAATATTCAATCCATGTTATATACCTTTGCACTTAAGTTTTTGGACAGTGATCAATTAGAAGAAGTAAAGGAGGTTTTGAAAATGACAAAGCTCGGTGAAATG
This sequence comes from uncultured Candidatus Epulonipiscium sp., assembly GCA_964561345.1. Taxonomy (GTDB): domain Bacteria; phylum Bacillota; class Clostridia; order Lachnospirales; family Cellulosilyticaceae; genus JAAYSX01. Next base: position 23 of record CAZLPH010000170.1, on the reverse strand, counting down.
CTTAAAGATGAAGGCAGACAAGA
>CAZLPH010000169.1:0-4937 GCA_964561345.1 uncultured Candidatus Epulonipiscium sp. | reverse complement strand
GTCCAGCATACAGCCAAAAAACCACCAAGGAATGTATAAGAAACAATTACCACTGCCCCAAGTACCAGGGCCGTCTGATAGTCTAATCCAAATACGGCATTAAATAATTTGGCCCCTGCTGAAAACTGAGCTGCTGTATATATTAGAAAGAATATAACGATAAAGACAGCTGATATTATTTTAATTAAATGTGTTTGATCTTTAAATCTATTTTCTAGATAAGTCGGAATGGTTATGGCATCACCTGTATGTTCCGAGTATTTTCTTAGCCGTTTAGCTAGAATCAACCAGTTAACATATGTACCAATTCCAAGGCCAAGGGCTGTCCAAAAGGCCTCTCCTATCCCATTGTTTTGTGTTAGTAAAAATGCCGTTCCTGGTAATCCCATTAAGAGCCAACCACTCATATCTGATGACTGGGCACTCATTGACGTAACCCAAGGATTTAAATTTCTTCCCCCTAGAAAATAATCACTTTGACTTTTACTTTTTGTAAAGAAATAAACCCCTACTCCTAGCATAATTAACAAATAAATACCTAATACCGTTGCGTGAATCATTACATCCATTTTAAGCTCCCCCTAATTAAAATTTTATATAATTTCTCATTAACAAAATACGCACACCCAATGCATATATACACCCATTAATGATTAATTATACCCTTTCACTTGAGCAATGTCAAAGGAAACCATATTATCCCCATAAATCGCTGGCATCACTAGAACTTCTGTTAACCTTTGAAAAATCTGTTTTTACAAAAGAATTGGTCGCTAATATTAAAAACACAAGACCTATGGCTAGGATAATAACTAATGACATCATAGGTGTAACAATAAAACCATTAATATCAATGGCTAATCCTTCTTTTACAAGTTCAGTGGCTGGTAAGTTCTGTTTCTCCAAAACAATCATACGAAAAAATGCCGTTGCATAAGTCATAGGATTAATGTAGGCAACATATTTAAGGGTATCGGGCAATAATGACAAGGGAATATAAGCACCTGATATAAAGGTTAGGGGCATGGTTATGGCTGTTTTAACAATCTGGAAAGTTTGGCCACTACGTACCTTGGTTGCTAGGAATAAGCCGACCCCAGAAAAAACAAGGCCAACACTAATCATGGCTAAAAGAACATAAAAAGGTGTGGTCCACCTGGTAAACTTAATGCCAAGAAACAGGCCAATCATTAAAATCAAAATTCCTTGTAAAGTAGAAACTGTGGCTGCTGATAAGAGCTGGCCCATTGCAACATGGATTCTTTTAGCCGGGGATACTAAAACTTCTTTCATAAAGCCACTAACCATATCATCAACTGTTGATGAGGCTAGGTTTAAAGAACTTTCAAAAATAGTTGTTATAATAACACCTGATAACATATAGGCAACTGGATTATCAATAAAATCATTTTTAAATATGGCGCCAAAGACGTACACAAAGAAAAACGGGAAGACCAAGGTAAATATAAGGCCTGTTTTATTTCTTACAAAGGCCTTTAAACCCCTTTTCCATAGGACAAGTGTTGTACTCATATTAACCTCCCTCCCTTATTTTTTTCCCTGTAATTTCTAAAAAAACATCATTAAAGGTGCCCTTTTTGATTTCTATATCTGTTATAACATCTTTCTGCTGGCTTAATACATTTAATAAAGGTGTGATCTGCTCAGCATCAACTTTGTAATAGCCCTCTTTTTTAACATAGCCTAGTTTATGCTGGCTTAACAAAGCTTCAAGCTCTGGTTCATTTTTGCTTGTTATATAGGCTTTATCTTTGGTATATTTCTTTTTTAGGGCATAGGGCGTATCATGAGCTACAATTACACCACCATCCATAATAGCAATTTTATCACAAATCTCCGCCTCCTCCATGTAATGAGTTGTAAGGAAAATCGTAATATTTCGCTCTTTTTGCAACTTTATAATATACGCCCATATATGGGCACGTGTTTGTGGATCTAGGCCCGTTGTAGGCTCATCTAAAAACAAAACTTTAGGATAATGAATGAGTCCCCTTGCAATCTCTACCCGACGCTTCATCCCCCCTGATAGGGCACCTACTAACTTCTTTCTCTCTTCCAATAAATCAACTAATTCTAAGACAAACAAAACTCGCTCTTCGACTTCTTTTTTAGGTATATTATAAAAGACACAGTGCATCCTAAGGTTCTCATCGATGGTCATTTTTTTATCTAATGTTGAGTCTTGAAAGACCACACCTATTGTGGACCTTACGGCATTTTTTTCTGTTGAGACGTCTTTACCATCTATTAATAAAGTCCCTGATGTTTTCTCAAAGATGGTGCATAGGGTGTTAATTGTGGTACTTTTACCCGCACCATTAGGGCCTAGAAATGCAAAAATAGTTCCCTCATCCACAGTAAATGAAATATCATCCACTGCTGTAAACTCACCATATTTTTTAGTAAAATTTTTAACGTCAATTATTTTATTCATATAAACCTCTCTTTAAGGGATTACTCCCGAATTGTGTGTTGGGCTGCTGAAAGTTCCCTAAGGGCCTGTTTGTTCTTAATTGTAAGCTCTCCCCTTGATAATTCAACAAGTCCTTCTCTGGCAAAATTACTTAGCATCCTAGAGACGGCTTCTCTTGCCGATCCAAGGTGCTTTGCTATTTGCTCATGGGTTTGACTTATTATATTACTCTTGTTTCTAGCTATTTCATCTAATAAGAAGACGGCTAATCTTTCGTCAAGTTTAAGAAAGAGAATCTTTTCCATGGCCCACATAACATCTGAAAACCTGCCAACTGTCTCTTTAAGCAAAAAATTCTCCACATACATATTTCTACTTATTGTGTCCATTTTCCCTAAATCAACTAATAAAATTTCACTATCTTCCTCAGCATCTATGTGAACATCAAAAGTAATATTATTTAAAATACAGGATGCTGATAGGACACATACACCCCCTTCTTCTAAACGATATAATGTAACTTCCTTCCCATTTTCTGATAAAATGTAGACCCGAAGGCTGCCACTTTTAGGAATCATAATACCATGACAAGTATTTATTCCTCCGTGGGCATTTTCACCTTTTTTATAGGCTACTTTTCTAACATTTTCCATGATTTGAGCTTGTTCTTGTCTTGATAATTTATCAAAAAAAGTCAATGACTTATAGACAACTTGGATTTCTTCTTTACTAATCAATGTTACTTCTCTCCTTATAAGGTGACTTTGTTACAGACAGTGAATACGCTTTATTATATCATAGTATTATAAAACATTTTACTCAAAGGGGCGATATTATTATGAAAGATATTAAGTGGATGGGGAAGGCAATGGTACTGGGGATTTCTTTTTTTATAGCCGTACTACTTGTCAAGCCAGTTGGTGTATCAACACAGTTTAGTGTTATAACGGGAATGGTTCATAGCATTGTGGATCCAGGTGTCATTACAAAGAATTCAGATAGCAAAAGTGGTTATGAAAGCACCAATGCTTATTATAACAAGAGCGAAGGAAAACTAGCAAAGAGCATAAAGAATCCGTTAAATTATAGCTTTATCTTTTTTCTTGCAATTCCATTAGGTGGCTATCTTGCTTATCTTTTAATGGATAAAAAGAAGAAGCTAGCCCAGCCTAAGGCTATTAAGAGAAATAACATGTTACCACCTGAAAAATTTGATATAAAAGACTATGTCCCTTCATTTGTTTCAGGAATCTTGCTTTTATATGGCGCAAGAATGGCCGGTGGTTGTACCAGTGGTCATATGATGAGTGGTATTATGCAAGGCAGTGTTAGTGGTTTTCTTTTTGCCGCAGCTGTATTTGTTGTAGCGATTCCAGTGGCAATTTTTGCATCAAACAGATCAGTTAAAGGGGGACAATTATAATGGAAATATTACTTGCAATTTTGTTAGGTGGGTTTTTTGGTTTTGCTCTCTATTATGTAGGGGCTACAAACTCAAGAAAATTAATTAATATGTTAAGTTTAAAGGACTTATCCTTAATGAAAATAATACTATTTGCCATTGGTTTTTCTAGTTTTTTAGTTGCCATTGCCAGTATGATGGGCATACTAAATGTTTCTCATTTTAGTGTAAAAGCAACAAATCTAGGTGTTATAACCGGCGGATTAATATTTGGTATTGGCTTTGGCTGGGCAGGCACTTGTCCTGGAACCTGCGTTGCAGGGGTCTCAGGCAAGAGTCTTAAAAAAGCAATTAGCACAGTAATTGGCGGCTTAATAGGGGCATTTGCTTTTTCCATGTCCTATGGTCCCTTAAAAGATTTAGGGCTATTTGATGCTATGGATTTGGGTAATTTAAGCTTATTCAATATCTCAGATAAGTTTCCCTCTGTCTTTCAAGTTGGTTTTACTGGCCTTTTAGTTATGGGTATTATCCTAATGGCTGCTGCTTATTTTATCCCACAGACTTTATCTTTTAAGGAACATTAAAAGATAAGAACACAAAAGCTATCATCCTTTAAAGTGGATGATAGCTTTTTTATAAATTTTAATTTTATTTTAATACTCGTGTCTGTCGGTAAATTCAGCATCTTCAACCCAATCTTCTGGTTTTTGAAGGTGAATGACGAGCTGCTCTAAGGTTTCATGGTGCTCTTTTTCTTGGTTGATTAAGAATGTAAACAACTCTTTTGCTTTGTCATCTTCTGTTTCTGCAAGAATTTCCTCGTAAGCATCTATACTCTTTTTTTCCATCTCTAAAGCATGTCTAAAAGAATCTAATTGAGTTGGTAAATCTTTTATTTCCATTTCAAAGTCTTCCATTCCCTTAAATAGCTTCTTTGATTCTATAAGGGTTTCACTAGCTTTTAATTCATAATTTAGGTCTTCTGCCCTGCTTCTTAAAAGATCCGCATGATCTCTTTCATCTTTGGCTAACATGGTAAATACTTTGTTTAAAGAATTATCCTTGTTTTCCTCAGCTTGCTTCAAATAGTATTGTTCT
>CAZLPH010000168.1:0-4947 GCA_964561345.1 uncultured Candidatus Epulonipiscium sp. | reverse complement strand
GTTCCACCTTGAAGGGCCGGGAAAACATCTTGTCCTTTAATTTGGTCCGTAAACATCTTCCAAAGTGGCATTCTACCAGGTACTGTTCCAAAAATATATGGAAGACGTAAACTCGTTACAACCATAGCTCCCTCACCTTCTGCAAAAGCAATATCTTCTTGAAGTATACGGGTTTTGGGGTAGGCTTGATCAATTAATTTGCTCTCTGGCCAGCTCTGGGCAAACTCTGCAAAATACGACCCGTAAATAATAAAATGTTCCACACCACTTTTCCTTGCTAATCTTGCTAATCTTTGGGTTGGACGAACATTAGCCTCGTAAAAGTAGGAAAATGCTGGCGCATCTGGCACAGTTCTTTCATCTGCTCCTATGGCATACATGATCCCATATATACCCTCTAAAAGTTCTAAAAGTTCCTCATCAGTCTTATGGTTGATATCGAAAAGATGATTTTCTACCTCTAAACCTTCAAACAAGTCATCTGTAGGCATAGGGGGTAACGATACAGAAACCACCTCATATCCCTTATCTCTTAGGTCTAAGATTGTATGGTATCCTAATAGGCCTGTTCCTCCCAAAACTAATATTGTCTTTCCCATTATACTGCCTCCTTTACTAAAATTATTATACATGGGTTTGCTAAAAATTTTCAGACTTGTATGTTTCTATTATACACATATACAATTTTTTTATCCATTAATCTTTTACGATATATCCATCTTGTTACATTCAGTAGCACAGCTCATACATCAAGATAATCTCTTAATTGTTTTATACCTCACTCCTCTATTGTGGTGATGGTATATAACTGATGATATTGACCTTTTTGTGTCATTAAATCCATGTGGTCTCCCCGCTCAATAATCCGGCCCTGGTCCATTACCATAATAGCATTGGCATTTTTAATGGTGGAAAGGCGATGGGCAATAACAAAGACAGTACGTCCTTTCATTAATGCATCCATTCCTTTTTGAACAATGGATTCCGTTCTTGTGTCGATGCTTGATGTTGCTTCATCCAAAATCAAAACAGGTGGATTAGCAACGGCGGCTCTTGCAATAGCCAATAACTGGCGCTGCCCCTGGGAGAGCGAACCACCATCCCCCGTTAGCTCTGTTTCATAGCCTTGGGGTAGCTGACGAATAAAGAAGTCTGCATTGGCTAACTTTGCGGCTAGCTCAACCTCTTCATCTGTAGCGTCTAATTTTCCATAGCGAATATTATCCTTAATGGTTCCAGAAAATAAGTGTGTCTCTTGTAAAACAACGCCTAAAGACTTTCTTAAATCATCTTTCTTAATCGTCTTAATATCAATGCCATCATAAGTAATGGTTCCGTCTTGAATATCATAAAAGCGATTAATCAGATTGGTGATGGTTGTCTTCCCTGCACCTGTTGCACCAACAAAAGCAATTTTTTGCCCTGGTTTTGCAAAAAGACTAATATTATAAAGAACTGTTTTATTCTTATTATAGCCAAAGGTGACATCTTTAAAGCGAACATCACCAGTCAATTCTGTATAAGTCACATCCCCTGTGGAAGTCTTTTTCCATGCCCAACTCCCTGTTCTTTGACTAACTTCTTCTATCTTACCACTGGCATCTTTTTTGATATTGACTAGTTCAATGGTTCCAGAGTCCTCTTCCGGTTTTTCATCCAAAAGGTTAAAAATACGTTGGGCTCCAGCTAAAGATAATACAATGGTATTAAACTGCTGTGAAATTTGGGAAATAGGCATGGTAATACTTTTTGTAAATTGGACAAATGAAGCAATACCACCAATTGTTAAGGCCGTTACCCCAGTAATGGAAAAGATACTTCCAACCACAGCTGTTAATAAATAAGTAATGTTTCCGATATTACCCATAACTGGTAGCAGTATATTGGCATAGGTATTAGCTTTTGTGGCATTTTCCCTTAAGTGTTCATTTAATTGACTAAAATCGGCAATGGTTTCATCTTCATGATTAAAAACCTTGATAACTTTCTGACCTTCAATCATTTCCTCAACATATCCATTTAAGGCACCTAATGCAGATTGTTGTATAGAGAAATAACGGCCACTTCTGCTACCGAAGAAGCGAATGGCAAAAATCATTAGGCCTACCATTAATAAAACAAATAAGGTCATAGGAACATTAATAATAAACATAGCAAGCACAAGGGATATAATGGTAATAAATGCTGAAAACATTTGGGGAGCAGATTGGCCAATCATCTGCCTTAGTGTATCAATATCATTGGTATAATGACTCATGATATCACCTGTTGCATGGCTATCAAAATAAGGAATGGGTAACTTTGACATATGTGAGAACATGTCATCTCTAATATCCTTTAATATTCCTTGGGCAACAGTGACCATGGTGCGATTATAAACATAGGTAAAGATTGCACCTGTTAAATATAAAGTAGCCATCAAAGCGATTACACGAGCTAAGTTGGAGAAATCAGGGATTTCTTGTAATACTAAGGGGGCAATATAATCATCAATGAGCACTTTTGTAAAACTAATGCCAAGGGCATTCATTCCTGCACTAATTAAAATACTAATCACCACAATAATAAGTCGTAGCTTATATTCTTTTGTGGCATAGGAAAAAATTCGCTTTAATACTTTCAAGGGACTTTCTGCTCTCTTACTGATTGATTTATTCTTCACTAATAGTCCCTCCTTTAACTTGGGATTCATAAACTTCTTTGTAGATAGCATTGCTTCCTAGCAATTCTTCATGGCTGCCAATGCCATCAATTTTTCCTTTGTTTAACACAACAATTCGGTCACAATCTTGAATGGATGAGATTCTTTGGGCGACAATAATTTTGGTTGTATCTGGGATCTCTTTTGCAAAAGAACGTCTGATATAGGCATCAGTCTTTGTATCAACAGCACTAGTGGAATCGTCCAAAATAAGGATTTTCGGCTTCTTAAGCAATGCCCTTGCAATGGTCAATCGTTGTTTTTGGCCACCGGATACATTGGTTCCGCCTTGATCTAATGCTGTTTCATAGCCATCTGGGAATGATTCAACGAAATCATCGGCCCTTGCTAAGCTTGCAACATGTTTAATGTCTTCTTGGGAAGCAGCCTTGTCCCCCCAGCGTAAATTTTCACTAATGGTGCCAGAAAACAGTGTGTTTTTTTGTAAAACCATTGCGATTTGATCCCGCAAGGTAACCAAATCATATTCCCGTACATTACGCCCTGAGACCAAAACCTCTCCCTGAGTTACATCATATAGCCTTGGAATTAACTGAATAAGGGAGCTCTTTCCACTTCCTGTACCGCCAATAATACCAATGGTTTCCCCTGACTTAATTATCAGGTTAATACCACTTAAGTCGGCTTCTTCTGATTCTATATTGTAATGGAAACTAACATTCTTAAACTCAATGTCCCCATTGTTAATGGTTGTTATGGGATTCTGAGGATTAATAAGAGAGGTCTTCTCCTTAAGAACTTCTGACACCCGTTCAACGGAAGCTTCTGAAATCACAACCATAACAAAAATCATTGAAATCATCATTAAACTATTTAAAATTTGCATCATATAAGTAATAAAACTTGTTAACTCCCCAGTGGTCATACTGCCACCAACGATATGTTTTGCTCCGAACCAGTAGACAAGTAGTAATGTAGAATAAATCCCTACTTGCATGAGTGGGCCGTTCAATGCAATGATTTTTTCAGCCTTTATAAAAGTTTGCTTAATATCTTCAGAAGCATCTTTGAATCTTTCAATTTCTTTCTCTTCTCGAACAAAGGATTTCACCACACGGACACCATTAATATCTTCTTGGACCGTACGGTTTAAATGGTCATACTTTTTAAAAACTTCAATAAAGTATGGGTGCACCTTATGAACTAACCACACTAATAAACCACCTAAGACAGGAATGATTAATAACATGGTTAGTGATAATCTCAAATTGGTATAGCTAGCCATGAGAAAGGCAAAAACAATCATAAATGGTGCCCGTATCATTGACTTTAAAACCATTTGAAAAGCCATTTGAATATTTGAAATATCCGTTGTTAACCTTGTAATCAAACTTGATGATGAGTACTTATCAATATTATCAAAGGAAAATGTCTGGATATTCTCATAAATATCTTGGCGGATATTAGTTGAAAATCCAACAGCAGCATCCGATGAGTACTTCCCCCCTAAAACACCAAATAACATTGATAAACAGGCGATGATAAGCATCAATAGCCCCATCTTTAAAACATATTGGATATCCCCATTTAATAACCCCTTATCTAAGACTTTAGCCATTAGAAAAGGGATTAAAATTTCCATAGAAACCTCTAAAGCCATAAAAATCATCGTTAAAAAACTCGGCTTCTTATATTGCCGAATTGATTTTGCTAATGTTCTATACATAAATTTTGTTCTCCTTCTTTAACCCTACATATATTCTTTTTCCATTAAACGATATATTTCATAGATTGTTTTTATTGTGGTATGCATATCCGCCTCTGGTATCTCTTTAAATAGGTCACTGTTTTTTTTGTGAAAAGCATAGACTTTCCTTTGATATAGAGCTAAGCCCTTATCACTTAGCTGAATATTGACAACCCGTTTATCTTTGCTGTTTTGTTCTTTTATTAAGTAGCCTTTTTTTTCTAAGGTGTTGATATTTCTTGTGATACTAGGCAGTGTAACATTGATTTTTTCTGCAACATCACTAACCCGTACCTCTTCTAATAAAAGTGATAAGTCATAACAAACTTTTATAATATATATATGTCTTTTTTGTAAGTCAGCTGGTGGCTCAGGTAGAAACTGTAAGGTTTGTTTTGCACTCATACAGGCACCAACATAGTCCTCCGACAATTTATTTGTCATTATAATCTCCTTTCAAATAGATTACACAATATAGTTACCTTTGGTAATTACCTATAGTCATTATATTAGCACACAAAAAAATAACTGTCAATTT
>CAZLPH010000167.1:241-4956 GCA_964561345.1 uncultured Candidatus Epulonipiscium sp. | reverse complement strand
AGCTACTTTTAATAATTCTTTCATATTAACTAACATGTATGAAGCCCTCCTTAAGGTATAACTCATTTTTATAGAAACTTTCATAAAGCCCTTTCATAAACATAGTATCCTTTGCTGTGGTAAATGTCAATTAATAAATACTATATTAAGAGCATAAACTTACTAATTGTTTGTAACCTAATAAATAGCACATTAAGCTGTTTAATATGCCCAAGGTTTATTACTCAAAACCTTTATAATTTCTCCTCAATAATATCTTCTTCTCCAACCACTTCTTTCACAACTTCATCTTCTTTATACCAAATAATCATGATAAACAGTGCTACTATAAATGAAATTAACCCCGCAATTATTGCCTTTAACATATTACTCGGTTCATCATCACTATGAAACATTAATATAGAAAACACTGTAGGAAAGGTGTATACATATGCTTGTATCTTAACAATTCCATGATAAATCCCTGCTATCAGTCCTGCAGCGGTTGATGCAATCATAGCAGTTTTACTTTTTAAACAAATTCCATAAAGTGCTGGTTCAGTTATTCCTGTAAAGAATGTAGTAATCAAAGTAGAAACATACATATTCTTTTTATTTTTATCAGTAGTTCTATGTTGTGCAACCAGTGAAATTGCTGTAAGCGACATAGTCAAAATAAAAAACCCAACCATAACTCCACTTTCTACACCAAATTCCCCCAGGTTAATTATTGCCATACTCGCAAATATCCAATGAGTTCCTGTAATAACTTGAATTGGAACAGTAGCATCAAATATTGCCCAAGCTAAAACCGGAAAATTATTCTGAAGCCAAGAAATTATCCAAAGTACTCCTTGACTAATAATTCCAACAATTGGTCCAATCACAATCATTCCTATAAGTGCTATAACTAAGATAATTAACAAATTTAAGAATAAACTATTCCATACGTCTTTCAGCAACCTTTTAAGTTTTCCTTCCCAGATACTCATAATAAAAATTAGTACAATAATTGGGAATACTGTGTATGCATATGTCATACTATATACAGGAATTCCTGCAAATAAAATTTGTCTTTGCTCTTCCATTAGATTAATAAACTCAGGCATTAACATAGCTCCAACTACCACCATAGCATTGATAACATTAGTATTAAAATGTTTTGCCGAAAAATATGCTACAGTAAAAGGAAGAAAATAAAATGGCGCACTACTAATTACTTCTAAGATTACCTTTGTATCAGGAAAAACTTCAAATAAAGTTGTATAACTTAAAAACAAAATGAGCATCTTAATTAATCCTCCAGCTACCAAACTAGGTATCACTGGTAACATACATGACGATATGTGCCCTATGAACTTACTAAAAAGTCCTCTTTTTTTCATTAATTATACCTCTTTAATATGTATTTTTATAATTTTTTACTTTATTATAAGTAATTTTCATTAACTACTTTTCACTTGCTGATTCTACAAAAAGGGAGAAAGAACTTTATCAGTTCTAACTCCCTCCTGTTGAATTATCTTAACAATTAATTGATTCAATTTGAATTATTAAACCTAATAAAAAGTTAAGAATTTAGTTCACTAATATGAAAAGATTAATATTACTTAATTAATTATTGTAAATATTGGTCTGCATTTTCTTGTGTTACAAGAACGAAAGGAATAACTGGATTAGCATCAAATTCTTCACCATTTATTATTGCTTTGATAATATCAATAGCTGCACCAATTTGTCCAACGCCGTCTTGAAGTACTGTAGCACCCATTTCGCCGTCTTTAACCATTTGTAATGGGTTTTGGTTTCCGTCAACACCAACAGCAACTATGTCACTTCTACCAGCGTCATTAGCTGCACGTTGTGCTGCTGAAGACATATCATCATTATCACATATTACTGCTACTAGTTCGTCACCAAATTGTGCAATAGCATCTGTTGTAGCATTCGCAGCTTTATCACCAGACCATGCAGTATCAGGTTCTCCAACTAATTCAAACTCTGGATGTTCGTCCATAACTTCTTTGATTCCTTGACCACGATCTATTTGAGCAGAATTCCCTAAAACACCTGTACAGTGAATATATTTTCCACCTTCAGGAACATTTTCAATAACCCATTCTGCTAACATTCTTCCAGCTTCAACGTCATCAGAACCTGTGTATGCGATAGCTTTATCATCTGTACTAACTGTTTTTGAGTTAACAACTATTACCTTAATACCTTCATCAGCTAATTTTGTAACTGCCGGATCTGACGCTTCCGATTCTGCTGGTAGAATAATTACAACATCGGCTCCTTTAGTAATACACTCATCGGCACGGTCAATTTGTTTGTTAGGATCTGTTTCTCCATCAAGAATACCAGTCCAATCGTCGATGATACCATCAGCCTTCATTTGATCCAATGTTTCTTCTGCATAAGTATTAATTGGTGCGTGGAATGGGTCTGTTAGGTTCTTTGAAATATAACCTACTATTATTTTTCCATCTCCATTAACATCTCCTAATAATTCAGCAAGTTCAGTTTCATCTTCTGTTGCTTCTGTTTCTTTTTCTACGTCTGCTTCTGTTGGTTTTTCAGTTTCGTCTGTTGAATCGCCACCACATGCAACCAAGCTTAATACCATAGCTAAAACAACTAGTAATAACCAAATCTTTTTTCTCATAAATAAATTTCCTCCTTTTTTCTTTCATACCAAAATTAATATATTGTAAAACCCTCTAATAATAATGTTTTTTACTAGAAAGTAATTACCAATTTAGAATAAGTCCATTAAAAATTATCCATTCCTTTTATTCATCACCATATCAAGAAGCACTGCTCCTATAATAACCAAACCTTTTACAATAGATTGATAATAAGACGCTACACCAATTAGGTTCATACCATTATAAATAAAACCTATGATGAAAATACCCATAACCACACCTGGCACAGTAGCAACACCGCCTGCAAATGATGTTCCACCAATAACACTCGCTGCAACAGCGTCTGTCTCATATCCAATTCCAATATTAGATTGAGCGGATCCTGTTTTTGCCGTAAATATTATAGCTGCTATTCCTGCTAAAAGACCACTAAGGGTATATACTCCAATTTTTGTCCAAAACTCACTAACACCAGATGCTATAGCAGCATTTACGTTACCACCGACTGCAAAAATATATCTTCCGAATTTTGTCCAATGTAGTATTATATACATAAAAATTGTTACAACTATAAATATTACAATTGGTAATGGAATTCCTAGTACTTTATTTGAGTAAATATTCTTAAATAAATCACTTGTAATCGCTATTGCTCTACCACCACTAACCACTTGTGATGCACCACGAATAATTAATTGAGTAGATAAGGTTACAACAAACGGAAACATATTAAATTTAGCAATTAAAAAACCGTTTAAAAAACCGAATAATGACGATACAATTAATGTAATAAATAATGCTAACCAAACATTCATACCCATGTTTGTAATTGTTGTTCCAAGTACAACACTTGATAGTGCAAGCTGAGCACCTACAGATAAGTCAATACCACCTGTTGTGATTGCTAAACATAATCCATAAGACAACATACCATTAATAGATATTTGTGTTGCTACATTTATAAAATTACTGGATGTTGCAAATGATGGCTCTTTTATTCCTATTCCAATCATCATGATTAGTAAAACAAGGCCGATACCATATTTACCCATAAACAATCTAAAACTATCACTATCTCGGAAATTCTTCACCTTTTCAATCATTTTTCTCCTCCTATTAATTTCCACCAAAGGCTTTGGCTAAGATATCTTCTTCAGTAGTACTTGAATCTAAAATTTCTGCTCTTGATACTTCCCCATTGATTACACCCTCATGATAAACAATTATACGATCACTCATACCCATAATTTCTGGTAATTCAGATGAAATCATTATTATTGCCATACCCTCTGCCGCAAATTCGCTCATAAGAGAATGGATTTCTGCTTTTGCACCAACATCTACTCCACGGGTTGGTTCATCTAGTATCAAAACTTTTGGATTTGCCATAATCCATTTTGCAAGTACAACCTTTTGCTGATTTCCACCACTTAATGAGAATGCATCATGTTCAATACTAGCTGCTTTAACAGTTAGTTTTGAGCTTACTTCTTGGCATTCCTTTTTCTCACGGCTTTGGTCAATTAAAATCCCTTTTTGCTTTTTGGGTAAGTTTGGTAAAGAAATATTCTCTCTAATAGATCTTTGTAAACATAGTCCATATTTTTTACGATCTTCATTAACCATACATATACCTTTTGCAATTGCTGCTCTTGGGGATTTAATAGTAATCTCTTCCCCTTCTAGGTAAATTTGACCAGATGTTAGTGGGTCAAGTCCAAATATACCCCTCATTGTTTCACTCCGGCCAGAACCCACAAGTCCTGATATACCTAAAATTTCTCCTTTATGTACTTTAAAGTTAATATCGTTAAAGCCTTTTCCACTTAAACCTTTAACTTCAAATACAACATCTCCTCTTTCCACTTCTGACTTAGGAAATAAATTTGTTACCTTGCGACCAACCATTAAAGAAATTAAATCATCTCTAGTCACGTCCGAAAGAGAACTCTCCTCAACAAATAAACCATCTCTAAACACTGAAACTCTTTCGCATATTTGATATATCTCATCCATACGGTGGGATATATATATAATTGCAACTCCTTCTTCTTTTAATCTTCTAATAACTCTAAATAACTGTTC
>CAZLPH010000167.1:0-231 GCA_964561345.1 uncultured Candidatus Epulonipiscium sp. | reverse complement strand
ATCTAAAGAGGATGTAGGCTCATCCATAATAATCAATTTTGCATCTGTTGATACCGCTTTAATAATTTCTATCATTTGAACTTGTGCCAAGGTTAACTCTTTTATCAATGTTTTTGGCCCATATGGGAAATTAAATTCTTTTAATATTTCTGCAGTTTTTTCATTTTGCTTTCTCTTATTAAGAAAAATTTTTCCTTTTACGTCTTCTCTGTTAAGAAAAATGCTTTCAGC
>CAZLPH010000166.1:0-4974 GCA_964561345.1 uncultured Candidatus Epulonipiscium sp. | reverse complement strand
AACACTTCGATCCAGTGCTAGTGGATATAATGTTTGAAAATTTGGATGAATTTTTAGAGGTTAAGAGGAAATATGAAGACGGATTGGGCGTAGCCCAAAATTGTGAATTGTGAATTGTGAATTGTGAATGAAAGTCAAGGGATGGAGGAGGCCTAGCCTCCTCTTTTTGGTGCGTGGGATTAATTTGGGGGATATATAAATCTTTTTGTAAATAATGTTAAAGTAATATTAGACCTAGTCGATAATATAAGTAAGGAAACAAAGAGAACAAAGTTTCCAATTGTGAATTGTAAATCTAACTTAAAAGATTAAAACCACGTGGAAAGTAAATAATTTTAATCTTAGGGTTTTAAGGTTTTAAGGTTTTAATTCACAATTCAAAATTCACAATTAACAATTCCGCCACAGGGCGGCGGCACGGATGCCGAACTAAAAAAATCAAGGAGGAATAAAAATGAGGATTAATAATAACTTAATGGCTATGAACACACACCGTCAGTTGGGTGTTGCAAACAACCAAGGTGCTAAGTCAATGGAGAAATTATCTTCAGGATTTAGAATCAACAGAGCAGGAGACGACGCAGCTGGTCTTGCAATCTCTGAAAAAATGAGAGGACAAATCAGAGGTCTTACTCAAGCTTCAAGAAACTCCCAAGATGGTATTTCTCTTATCCAAACAGCAGAAGGTGCCCTAGGAGAAACTCACGCAATCCTTCAAAGAATGAGGGAGCTTGCAGTTCAAGCAGCTTCTGATACAAACGTAGAAGCTGATAGAGGTGAAATCCAAAAGGAAATCAACCAATTAACATCTGAAATCAATAGAATCGGTAATACAACAGAATTTAACACTATGAAATTAGTAAATGGTGACCGTGCAGCTGGTGGGACAACAAGTAAAGAAACTGTAGTATTAGATGCGGCAGCAGCAACTGATTTATCCTTTGCAGAGGGAGTAGGAGGTCAGTTATTTAAACTTAAAGATAATAAAGTAACTATTGTTAACACACATGAGGCGTGGGCTGGTACATTAACAGGTGATGCCAAAATTGAAATTGCAAAAGTTGCTGGTGATAAGCTTCAAGTAAGTATTACATCAGGTACTGGAGCGACAAAAGAACTTACTTCTATTGACGATATTAAAGTAAGTGCAGATGGAACAAAGTTTGAATATGATGCCCATGGTATCAAATTTGAAATAGCAGCAGAAGATTATCAAAAGATGGCTGTAGGCAATAAGATGACTTTAGATGTTACAGCTGCTGAGATAACTGCAGGAGCAAAATCTACTGCAAATGATTTTACAAAGAACACAGTAGCTACAGGAGATGTAGCGACAGTTGAAAAATTAACCGTTGCACCAAAAGAAGGATGGAAAGATGTTGCATCAATGGATGTTAAATGGGATAGTACTACAGACAAACTTTCAGTAATCTTAAAAGATGCTGCAGGAACAGCACTTAGTACTGATACAATTGACTATGATGGAACTGCTGTATATACCTATGATAACCATGGTATAAGCTTTGAGATTAATGCAAAAGATGCAACAGAAGTTGAGTTTTCAAAAACCTTTGCTACAAAGAAAGAAATTACAACAGAAGCAACAGACGATAAATCACTTTCATTCCAAGTTGGGGCAAACGAAGGTCAAGCAATGATGTTAGATATTAGTGATATGCGAGGTGTTGCATTAGGTATATCATCATCAGCTGCTAGTGATGAATTTGCTCTTACAAAAGCTGTAACTGATGGTACAGATAATACAGCAGCGGAATATGCTCTTAATGTATCTAGCCATAAATCAGCAGCGGCTTCAGTTACTGTAATTAATAAAGCTATAGAAACAGTTTCAGCTCAAAGATCTGCACTTGGTGCGGTTCAAAACAGATTAGAGCATACAATCAAAAACTTAGATACTTCATCTGAAAACTTACAAGCATCAGAAGCAAGAATAAGAGACGTGGACATGGCGAAGGAAATGATGGAGCAAACAAAACAAAACATATTATCACAAGCTTCAACAGCTATGTTGGCTCAAGCAAATAGTGCACCAGAGGGAGTATTACAACTTCTGAGATAAGCATTATTAAGGGTCCTTTAGAAAGTAATTTCTAAATGAACATTGGGTGAATTGCTGGAAAATCCTTAAGCTAACTAAACTACAACGTAAGGGGAAACCCTAAGCGTGAATGTTAGAAAATTAGTTAGATTGGACAATCAGCAGCCAAGATCCTGTACCGAAAGGTTGGATAAGGTTCAACGACTAGAGAATACGACCGTAAAGATAGATGATCTATCAGGTTATGAATCTCGTAGGGGTGAGGTCCCCGAAGTGCCCAACAACCAAAAGAAACTTTGGTTGAAGATATAGTCTGGCATATAGTGAAAGCTATGTGATGGTCCGCAAGCTAACCAAGCACCTCAAGCAGTACTACAATTATTAAGATAATTTAGAAGCAGTTAATAGATAAAAGTTAACAAATGAAGCTTTAAAATTAGAAGGGCCAGGGATTAAATTCTCTGGCTCTTTTTTACAATAGGGGGAGGGCAAATTAGATATGATAATCAAACAGCATCAAAAATTATATGATAAGTTTATTGTAAAGTTATCCCAAGAAATAGGTGTAGATGTGAATAGCCTTGAAAAAAGTGTAGAGAGTATGAAAATACAGAATATGGGATTAGTAGGTTGCTATCAACCTGTAATAATTGAAGTTGGATTTTCATCAGGAGATGTCTATTTAGTGGGTGAAGATCCTAATTTCGAAGATGGATTTAGTTACGCTATAAAGAACTTTTAAAATAGAATATAGATATATTAGAATGACTAGTTTTTTATTATAAATATGAAAGGAGTATAATAATATGTCAATGTCACCAGATAATTATGTTGGTATAGAAGAGAAATATAATGAAATAAAAGATAGAATTAATTATATTACAGATGAGAGAAATCCAATATCTTTTCCCCTTAACAATGTTGATGAATTAAAAGAAGTTTCAGCATTAGAAGAGCGTATAGGAAGAGCTTTAAGAAATTTATCATCAGATTCTTTAGAAAAAGAAAAATATCAAGAAATGTTAATAAGTACTAAAAGGTTAGGGGACAAATTATGTCTATTACTTAAAAGAGACTTAGATAATAGATTAAAATAAATAAAGAAGAAAAGGAGAAAATTTAGATGAGAGATGTTTGTGGAATTATTCCCTATCTTGTTGATGCACCTAATATAATTATAAAAGAAGCTAGGTCTTCTTTGTGTGGAAATCCAAAAGCAAGCTCGTACCTCCGTACCTCGCAAAGGTACCGTTTACCACCCGAATTTTGTCGAAATATAGCGAATTAAAATAAACATACATTATCTAAAAAGCTGGAATCTTATATGGGTTGAAGATAGAAAAGACACAAGTAGAAAACACAAGGGTACGGTTCCTATATGTCATAACTGGACAGCTTTTATAGAACAAGATACTTTGCTAGGATACCAGGTGTATCCGTGTGCTAAAGTAAAAGCAAGTTCGAGGGATGAAGCTTCCCCTCTCACAAAGGTACCGGGTAGCACCCGAATTTTGTCGAAAGGTGTTAAAAAATAAAAAACAGCCACCTCACAGGTATAAATACTTGTGGGGTGCCTGTTTGCTTCTAAATCCTTTAAGTGCAAAATTAAACCTTTGTGACTTAGAAGCTTGGGAAGAAAAATCACCTTCCCGTAGCAAGCTCATTCCTCGCAAAGGTACCGGGCGCAAAGGTACCGTTTACCACCCGAATTTTGTCGAAATATAGCGAATTAAAATAAACATACATTATCTAAAAAGCTGGAATCTTATATGGGTTGAAGATAGAAAAGACACAAGTAGAAAACACAAGGGTACGGTTCCTATATGTCATAACTGGACAGCTTTTATAGAACAAGATACTTTGCTAGGATACCAGGTGTATCCGTGTGCTAAAGTAAAGGCACTAATAATACTGTGGACTTAGATGGAAGAATTTATATTTTCTTGTTTAGAAAGGAAGATGATAATGGTCAAAGAAAATGGTAGTAATGGATTTATAATAGATTTTTGGGATCGTATATTTAATTTTTTAAGCAAAATATCTATTTTTCATATTATAAGGAAATTTAAGAAAGATACATCATATACCTTTGTGGACGCTTGGGTTTTAGGTAACTTAATAGCAGCTGTTCTTTCTACTGTTTTAGGATATTATATTGGTAGCAAAGCAAATTGGCTTATGTATATAATTATAGGATACGGGATGCTGAGAGTTTTTGAGGTTGTTGTTTATCAATTAAATGTATTGTTTTTTCACCCATATCGGGCAGCAAAAACAGGCAAACCGTATAAGATTAAGTCCCCCACAAGAATGGTGATTTTATTATTACATAATTATGTAGAAGTAATGTTTTGGTATGCAGGTATTATAATAGCTTTAATTAGTATTAATAATGCTTCTATGACCTTTACATGGGGAGAATATATTAGATCAAGTGTATTGTGTGTTGCTACATTTGATAGTGGTGCTATAGCAGAAGTTGTAGGTGAGCTTTATCCTAGACTATCTAACGTTATATTTTTACAAGTTGTCACAGGTTTAATTATGACAATAGTATCATTGGCTAGATTTATTGGGCTAATGCCAGAAATAGATTCAATTGAAGATTAATTTTATTAGGATAAGAATATAAAAATAGGATGATAAAATGACAGAACAAAATCAAGTGAAAAGGCAAATAGAAGATCAGCTTAAGAAAGTAAACTTCCGATTAGAAATATTGGACATGATAGAGGACAAGCTTTTAAGCATGAAAAAATTAGCACAAAGAGTAGTAGAAGAGGACTTAACTGAAAAGGAAATTGGTGATATTAATAATCAGGTACAAGATTTAGTAGAACAAGTAAACCTATTAGATAGCGAAGCCACAGAACTGTCTTAGAATGAACTTGATGCAGTAACTGATAAGTTAATAA
>CAZLPH010000165.1:0-5052 GCA_964561345.1 uncultured Candidatus Epulonipiscium sp. | reverse complement strand
TATGGAATACAATAGATAAAAAGGCTAACCTTGCTGTTAGAGCAAAAGGTGTTGAGCTTATATTAGAACACAATACATTTGCAGAAGAAGCTTATACGATTAATGTTAAAGAAGAAGATGGTCTTGTAGAATTAACAACAACTGGTACTTTCGCACAACCAATCGTTGTAACGTTCTCAGTAGATAAAAAAGTTACAAACTACCCAACTGTTTTCCAAGTAATTGGAGAAGATGATAAGCTTGTAGGTGGAACTTACAATGCAGAAACAGGAACAATTAAAGTATCATTAAAGCACTTTAGCTTTTACACTGTAAAAGAAAATGCGCCAAAAGCATTTACAGATATTAGTGGTTTAACATGGGAAAAGAAAGCTGTTAATGAGTTATCAGCTAGAGGATACCTTGCAGGAATGACTGAAAATACATTTGTACCTCATGCAAATACAACAAGAGCGGAATTTGCAGCAATGCTTACAAGAGTTCTTCCAGTAGCTGAAGTTGAAGGTGAGCTAAACTTTACTGACCTTAAAGAAGATGCATGGTACTACAAGAGTATTGAAACAGCTGTTAACCAAGGATGGTTAGTAGGTAGAGAAAACAATAAGTTTGATCCAGCTGCTCAAATTACAAGACAAGAAGTAGCATCAGTTTTATCAAGAATATTAGAGCAAAAAGGATACCTACAAACAGCAGACGTTGAAGAAGGCGTAAATGTAGTGGCATGGGCTAAAGATGCAGTTAGCTTATACTTACGTGAAGTAGAAACAAAAGAAATTACGGAATTAGATATGAGCCAAGCTGCAACAAGAGCAGAGCTAGCAGCAATGATCTACCAGGTAATGGCAAAGTAATTAGAAGGTAAACAATAAAAAATAGCTGTACAAAAGCCGGGCAAATAGCCCCGGCTTTTGCACATTGGGAGAAAAAGCATGAAAAAGAAAATCTTGATAATATGTGGTGGATTCCTAGCTGTGACTGTTGTGGCAGTAGGAACATTTAATTATTATATTAAGCCTAAATATGTTACACCTATAATACTAGCTGTTGAGGAGTTTTTATTAGAGGATGAAGAAACCCTAGACCTATTAATTCAAGAATATGAAAAAAGTCTCACAGAAGATGAAAAGATAGTGTGGGAATCAGAAACAACAAAAGAAGAAGTGGTAGAGGATGGAAAAAAGGAAGAACAAATAGTCGGAACGAGTGAAAGCATAGATCGTACAAAAGAAAATAATAATAGTCCCAGTATAGAAGTTCAAGCTGATGAAATAAAGAAACCTAATAAAAAGAAAGTTGTTATAGGGGGGAAGACCATGGAAGAACTCCAGGAAGAAGTGGCTCCCAATGACTTAAAAGCAGGACTTAAAATTGCTTCAAAGATTGACACAGGACATCTACTTAGTCTTTCAAAAGGTGGCTTGACAAAGGAAGATAAAAAGCAAGCAAAAGCACATTTGCAAGATAGGCTAACATCAAGTGAGTATCAGCAATTAAAAGGATTTGTAGGAAAATATGCCTAT
Source organism: uncultured Candidatus Epulonipiscium sp. (assembly GCA_964561345.1). GTDB lineage: Bacteria > Bacillota > Clostridia > Lachnospirales > Cellulosilyticaceae > JAAYSX01. The sequence continues at coordinate 3,532 of CAZLPH010000165.1, read as the reverse complement.
TTATTAAAGTGATTAATAGAAGTAACAACGGAGGAATGAAATGACACTTAAGAAGAAGATTATGTCCCTAGTACTATCAGCAACATTAATAATGAATGTAATAGGTATTTATGCAGGAACAATCAGTATTGATGAGGCGTGGGATCAATTAAGTAGTAGCCAAAAGTCTCAATTTGAACAAGTGGGATTAGATAAAAATGGCCTTAATAAAATAGATTCAATGGTAGGAGGCGTAGATATTAGTTCATTAATTGCCCCACCACTGACCTATGAAGGTGATCAATTTACGGTATCTCAATCTAATGCTGATCAGGTGTTGAATATGCTAAATCTTGTTATGGACACAGATTTAGATAGTGAAAATATGCTTGAGATATTTAATAATGTAATAGGGGATATTAATAATAATTCATCGGAGAAAACAAGGCAGGACTTTGCCAAGTTACTGGGGCAATACGGCATGGTTAATAAAGGGAGTACGGAAGCACTAGTGCCAGAGGGCACAGGTGGTGGCAATAATGAATCCTTAAATCAGGAAAATATCCAAGAAAAATTAGAAGAAAAACTATTAGCCTTAAAAGAAGTTGGGACCCTAAACAAGGGCCAAAAAGCCAACTTGCAAAAAATATTAGAAATATTATCTAGCCACGTCCAAGAGCCTTTAACTTTAATTAGCACAGAAAGTCTCCAACAAGCCTGGGATATAAGTATCCAGTGGCAACAAAACAATGCTATAGGGCTTAAGTTTGCGAAAGCTAATACGCCAGTAGCCAGGCTTAAGATGGCGGCTAACACTGCAGTATCGATTCCAAAAGGGTTATGGGACGACCATGATGTATCACAAACAGGACGACTAGATCTAGAGTCAGGCTCAGCCCTGTTAAGTATTGATAAAAACACATATACTAATAAGGCTACTAAAGTTACTCTCAATTCAATTCAAAAAGATGGCTATAGCCAAGGGGTTGAAATGTCTAGTACATCAAAAATGTACTCTCCAGCTAAGCTAAGCTTTTATACTGGCGGTGAAGTACCGGAGGAATATGGTATCTACAAGATAGAAGGTGATAAGATAATTCTGATTGGGGGTATTTACAATGAAGCACTGGGAGCTGTGGAAGCTTTAGTAAAAACTTCAGGTACCTATGTCCTTAAAAAAACAACGCCTAAAGCGTACAAAGACCTAACAGATGTTAAGTGGGCAGAAAAACAGATTAATCATCTTGGGCAAAAGGGATATATTGTAGGTAAGTCAGAGGGTATTTATGGCCCTAAGGATGATATAACAAGAGCAGAATTTGCCGTATTGTTAACCCGTATCTTGCGATTACCAGAAGCTAATATTAGTAATGACTTTTCAGATATGAAGCCAGATGCGTGGTACTACTTTGATGTTCTTGCAACAGTAGAGGCGGGGCTATTCAACGGGAAATCAGAAGATAATTTTGACCCAGCCGGTAAGATAACACGACAAGAAGTAGCGGCAGTTATTTCAAGAATACTTGTACAAAAGGGTTATAGTGAGCCAAAAGTTGACAATATCCCAAAAGGAACTTGGGCACCTGGAGCACTTGCCTTGCTAAAAGACCAATCGTTAGTAACGGAAATAGTAGGCTTTAATGACCAAATAGGCACAAATGCTAATAGGGCAGAAGTGGCTTATATTTTATATAACCTATTACAACGATAGAACAAATAATATAAAATTATAAGGAGGCGTATTATGTACTCGGTTAGTGTAAAAAAGCTAATAGAAAGATTAGAATTAAAAGAATTAACCCAAGGCGTACCATATGAAGAAAGAATGATAACCCAATCAGATGTAAATAGGCCAGCTCTGCAGTTGACAGGTTTCTTTGATTACTTTGATGATGGACGTCTTCAGGTCATAGGAAAAGTAGAGGATGCATATCTAGAAACAATGAGCCAAGAAGAAAGAACAAAACGCTTTGAAAGGCTACTAAGATTTACAAGCATCCCTTGTATTGTTATTTGCCGTGGATTAGGGCCTTACCCAGATCTTATAGAAATTGCAACTAAAAATAATATTCCTGTTTTTCATACAGAAGAAGGAACATCTGCTTTTATAGCTGAGGCTAATAGATGGTTACATGTTCAGCTAGCAACTAGAAAGTCTGTCCATGGTGTGTTAGTTGACATTTATGGTGAGGGTGTTTTAATTACTGGAGAAAGTGGTATCGGTAAAAGTGAGACAGCTCTTGAGTTAATACGCCGTGGCCATAGACTTGTAGCAGACGATGTTGTAGAGATTAAAAAAGTATCTGCTTCTACCCTACTTGGAACATCTCCAGAAGTAATTCGTCACTTTATTGAGATGCGTGGGGTAGGAATTGTAGATATTAAGCAGATTTTTGGTGTAGGATCTGTTAAACAAATGCAAAATATTGACCTTATTATCAATTTAGAACTATGGGATAAAAAGAAAGAGTATGACCGCCTAGGACTTGGAAACCAATATCAGGATATATTAGGCATTGACGTGGTTTCTCATACAATTCCAATTCGTCCAGGAAGAAATATTGCTATTATTTGTGAAACAGCAGCCATAAACTTTAGACAAAAGAAAATGGGCTATAATGCAGCAGAAGCCCTAAACAAACGGGTTATGGACAATTTAAAGAAAAGTACAGAAGCGTCACAACGCTAAAAAAATAAGTTTAATAAAAAAGAAAAGTAAAGCTCATGTTTACGGGGTTTTACTTTTCTTTTTTAGTGTAAATTGTTAATTAAATAACTTACCTTGATTACATTGTAAAAACACGGTATAGTAATGGAATAGAGAAAAAATGTAGAAAGGAGAAAATATGGGCACAAACGTAACTTATTCAGTGGTCTTTTTAGAAGGACTTGCTTCTTTCTTATCCCCTTGTGTACTAGCTTTAATTCCTACTTATATTAGCTATTTAGCAGGAACCACCATAGATGAGATAGAAAGTGGTTCTCATAATAAACGAACCCTAATGATGAATGCCTTAGGATTTGTATTTGGGATATTTCTTGTATTTTCCCTCTTAGGGGCTACAGCCACTACTTTAGGACAGGCATTACTCAATAATGTAGCTATCTTACAGAAAATAGGTGGCCTTATCATTATTATATTTGGTGTTTTTTACACAGGACTAATTAACTTTAAGTTCATGAATAAGGAAAAACGCATTCATGTTAAAAAAGTTGTCCCCACACTTGGTGGATCAATTATATTTGGTATGTCTTTTGCATTTGGATGGACACCTTGTATAGGGCCAGCCTTAGGCTCAGTGCTAATGATGGCAGCTATATCAGCTACCTTGTGGAAAGGCGTACTTCTTTTAAGTATATACACAGTAGGACTTGGAATACCGCTCCTACTTATTGCATTCTTTATTGAACAAATGTTACCTTATTTAAAGAGGATCTATAAGCATTTTGGAACCATTAAGATTGTAAGTGGTATATTATTAATTCTAATTGGATTATTAATATTTTTTGAGAAATTAAACTTTTTAATTATATAGGAGGATCAGATGAAAAA
>CAZLPH010000164.1:0-5073 GCA_964561345.1 uncultured Candidatus Epulonipiscium sp. | reverse complement strand
AGCCCAAACCTACCTTTTTAAACATTAAAAAAAGCCTCTCTAGCTTTCTAGAGGGGCTTTAAGTTTTTTAAAGAAAAATCTAGTATTGGGGCAGAATGGGTTAAAGCGCCGCAAGACACATAGTCAACACCAGTTTCTGAAATTGCCTTTAACCTGTCAAGTGTGACATTGCCTGAGCACTCTGTTAGGGCCCTGCCAGCAACTAATTCAACAGCTTTTTTCATCGTGGCATCGTCCATATTATCTAGCATAATAATATCAGCTCCAGCATCTAAGGCTTCCGCTACCATGTCCAGTGTCTCAACTTCAACCTCTATCTTCCTAACAAAGGGGGCATATTCTTTTGCCATTTTAATGGCATTACTAATGCTACCAGCTGCGCCGATGTGGTTATCTTTTAATAAAACCCCATCAGATAGGTTGTACCTGTGATTGAGGCCACCACCCATGGTTACAGCATATTTTTCAAAAATCCGCATATTAGGAGTGGTTTTTCGGGTGTCTAATAATTGTGTGTGACTTCCTTCAAGGGCCTTAACAAGGCTATTTGTAAGGGTTGAAATCCCGCTCATGCGGCATAAATAGTTAAGGGCCGTTCGTTCTCCCGATAAGATCGTGCGCATATCACCAGTTATAATGCCGATAATATCTCCGTTCTTAACCATGTCCCCGTCTTTGAAGGTTGTTGAAAATGTAATAGGACCTAACAAATCAAAGACCCGTTTGAAAATCTCAAGACCAGATATAATCCCATCTTCCTTACAAATCAAGTTAGCGCTTCCTATGGTTTTAGTGGGCAGAATTGAATTGGTTGTAACGTCCTCGCTAGTAATATCTTCTTTTAGGGCCATAAGTAAATAATCATCTGCCTTAACACCCATATTGATTGAATTGATCATAGATAAGTATCCTTTCTGATTTTTGTATAGTATATCATTTGGAAAAGCATGTGTCAAGACATGTGTTGTGACTGGACGTGATAAAAGTCCCATGACTAAAATTAGAATTTAGCCATAGGACTTTTTATTATGTTTTAGTTTATTTTTCGTAAGCTTTTTTAATCATATCCATTCTAGAGAGAATACGAGAGAAAACGTAGTCGACCAAAGTAATTGCAACCATAGACTCCACAACGATAACAGCCCTTGGAACAATAATGGGGTCATGTCTTCCTTCAATGGCCACTTCCGTATTGTTCCCATCTTTTGTAATGGTGGCCTGGCTTTGGGCAATAGAGGCTGTTGGCTTGAAAGCAGTTCGCACAACAATATCTGAGCCATCGCTAATACCGCCTAAGATACCCCCAGCATAGTTGGTGTGCTTACTGAGTATGTCGTTCTCATCGTAAAACCAACTATCATTATGTTCAGAGCCCTTCATCTTAGCAGCCTCAAAGCCACTGCCAACTTCAAAACCTTTTGTTGCCCCAATGGACATAACAGCTTTTGCCAGCATTGCCTCAAGTCTTTCAAATACAGGATCCCCAGCCCCAGCAGGCATGCCTTTAACAACACACTCAACAACCCCGCCCACAGAGTCTTCTTTTTCTTTTGCGTCTAAAATTAATTCGGCAGCAGCAGCGGCGGCTTCGGGATTAGGCATTGAAAAAGGATTTTCTTTGATAAATGCTTCATCAAACTTAGCATAATCAATTTTGACATCCCCAATAGAGCGGGTATAGGTAAGAAGAGATACCCCTAGCTCCTTAAGAATTAGTTTAGCCACTGTTCCAGCAGCAACCCTAACAGCTGTTTCGCGGCCAGAGGACCGGCCACCACCGCGGATATCCCTAAAACCATACTTTTCATCGTATGTAAAATCAGCATGACCAGGGCGATAGATATTTTCTAGGTGAGAGTAGTCAGTAGATCGTTGGTCTTTATTTCTAATTAAAAAAGAAATGGGTGTTCCTGTTGTAACACCATCTAGAACCCCTGATAATATTTCTACTTTGTCGCCTTCCTTCCGGGCAGTCGTAAATTCAGATGTACCTGGCTTACGCCTATCTAAATCTTTTTGAATATCTGTATCTGAGAGTTTAATCCCAGCAGGACAACCATCGATAATAACCCCAAGCCCTGGGCCGTGGGACTCTCCAAAAGTTGCAATTTGAAAATTTTTGCCAAAAATTGATCCAGCCATAATAACCTCCTATTTATCTATAAAAAATTACGTATTATCCTTAATTACTTATTATATTGTATCAGATGTGCTAAAAGCAATCAATTAGATAAAATTCAATTTTAAAAACAGGGTATTTCCTTGAATAAACAATGACTTTCTGTTATTCTAGTAGTATTGCAATAAAGTGTGATATATAAGGAGTTGCTATTATGTATGAGTTACTAAAAGTTGAAGGAAGAGCAAAAAGAGGCCGGTTTCATACACCTCATGGCGTTATTGAAACACCAGTATTTATGAATGTGGCAACAGTGGCAGCTATTAAAGGGGCAGTATCTGCAGATGATATGACCCAGATGAAGACCCAGGTATCCTTATCTAATACCTATCACCTGCACCTTAGGCCAGGGGACAAAATAATTAAGCAGCTAGGTGGTCTTCATAAATTTATGGGATGGCATGGTCCGATTCTAACAGATTCAGGTGGATTTCAGGTCTTTTCCCTTGCGCAAAGGCGAACAATCAAAGAAGAAGGGGTTTACTTTTCTTCTCATATAGATGGCCGTAAGATTTTTATGGGACCAGAAGAAAGTATACAAATTCAGTCTAATCTAGGGGCAGATATTGCCATGGCATTTGATGAATGCCCACCAGCACTAGCTGATCGTGGCTATATTGAAGCATCAGTGGCAAGAACTGTTCGCTGGCTAGAGCGGTGTAAAACAGAAATAGACAGACTAAACCAACTAGAAGACACGGTGAACAAGAAGCAAATGCTATTTGGTATTAACCAAGGAGGCATTATTCCAGAAATACGTATTGAACATGCAAAGGTTATTTCTGATATGGATTTACCAGGCTATTCCATAGGCGGACTTGCAGTTGGGGAATCCCACCAAGAAATGTACCACATTCTAGACGAAGTTGTACCATATCTACCACAAAACAAGCCAACCTACCTAATGGGTGTTGGCACACCAGAAAACTTATTAGAGGGTGTTGAGCGGGGGATTGATTTTTTTGACTGTGTCTTGCCAGCTAGAAACGGAAGACATGGACATGTCTATACAAATCATGGTAAAATGAACCTATTCAATAAAAAGTTCGAATTAGATGATCGGCCCATTGACCCAGAATGCGGGTGTTCTACTTGCGCAAAGTACAGCAGAGCCTACATTAGGCATCTTTTAAAAGCAAAAGAAATGCTGGGCATGAGACTTAGTGTTATCCACAACCTATACTATTTCAACAATCTAATGACAGAAATGAGAAATGCATTAGATGAGGGCAAGTTTGCGCAGTATAAAAAAATGCGACTTGAAGGATATAGGCAGGGTGAGTAAATAAAATTTAGGAGGAATTAGAATGGAAAATTTGTTTAGCAGTGGTTTTGGAATTATCATTTATTTTGCTTTTCTTTTTGGTGTTATGTGGTTTATTATGGTGCGTCCTCAAAGAAAACGTGAAAAAGCAATGCAAGAGATGCAATCATCCATTAAAGTTGGTGACATGGTTGTTACTAATGCAGGAATGTACGGAAGAGTAATTGATATGGTGAATAATTTATTTATTATTGAATTTGGCCTTAACAAAGGAATTCGTATTCCAGTAGAGAAAGCTTCCGTAACTGGTGTAAAAGAGCCGAACTTATCAGTGGCTAAAGAAGTTGAAGAAATCGAAGTAGTTGAGGATGTAGTAGAAGACGATCCATTTGTTAAAAAAAAGAAATAAGTAGCAAAGAGTAACTGTAAAAGGTTTTCCAAATGTTGTTATAACGACATTTGGAAAACCTTTTTTTGTTGCTTTTTATTTAATGCTAGTGCCTAGTATTCTAAAAATGACGCACAATATCTTCTATTGTATCTCTTGTGCGAATAATACGGTCCTGACCATCAGCAGTAATTAAAATCTCAGCTGGGCGAAGCCTATTGTTATAGTTAGACGCCATAGAAAATGCATATGCTCCGGCATCCATAACCCCTAGAATATCCCCTTCTGATATTTTAGGTAACATTCTATTTTCAGCAAGAATATCACCACTTTCACAAATGTTTCCCACAACAATAACCTCTTCTTTGATAGAAGTAGCTGGTGGGTTTTGAGAATACACTTCTATGTCATGGTGTGACCCATAAATCATAGGGCGTTGAAGGACATTAAATCCAAGATCACATCCGATGTATTTTCGGCCATAACTATTTTTAATTGTATTTGCTGTTCCAAGTAAAACACCACACTCAGCTGTAATATAACGGCCTGGTTCAACTTGGATATTAATTTCCTTGCCGTAGTCCGCTACAAAATCATTAATGACCTTATCGAGTTCTTGTCCAAGTAACTTAAGGTCAAGTCTTGCTTCCCCCTCTTGCTTACGGTAAGGGATTCCAAAACCACCACCTAAGTCGACAAATTCAAGGTCATCAAATTCTTTAGCAATATCTAAAACAGACTTGATCCCGTCAACATAAGGCGTACTTTCCATAAAAAGTGATCCAATATGTTGGTTAATCCCCACAAGTGTAAGATTGTACTCTTCAAGGGTACGTTTTACCTGATCAATTTCAGATATATTAACCCCGAATTTAGTGTTTTCGCCGCCTGTTACAACCTTATCACAGTGCCCAGCCCCAACACCAGGGTTGAAGCGGATAGCAACCCTGCCACCTGGATTAAGTTTTCCGTATCTTATCAGTTGTGAAACAGAGTCCATGCTGGTTAAAACATTGCGATCAATGGCATATTGCATTTCATCGTCACAAACATTATTTGGTATAAAAAACAATTCTTCACTCTTAAAGCCTGCTTTTAGTGCTACATAAAGTTCCCCAGGGGACATAACATCAGCGTGAAGTCCCTCTTCCCTTATAATGCTTAATAAATGTAAATTTGAATTGGCCTTAATTGAATAATGAGGTGTAAAGTTTTTATATGATACAAGATTTTTGATTTCTC
>CAZLPH010000163.1:0-5122 GCA_964561345.1 uncultured Candidatus Epulonipiscium sp. | reverse complement strand
TTGGCATTCCCAAAAATAAATGTTGAAAATAAAACCCTGTTTTCCAAAGAACTTCTTTATCTCGGAAGTTCTTTTTTTTTGGGTGAATCAGTCAGGTTGCCGTGTTAATTACCGTTTGGATTGATTATTGAAGTGGACAGCCATTAAATTAACCATTTCAATGGCATTAACTGCGCAGTCATAGCCTTTGTTTCCCGCTTTTGTCCCTGCCCGTTCAATGGCCTGCTCAATGTTTTCAGTGGTTAACACACCAAATATGACTGGTATATCACTGCTTAGGGAAACCGTTGCAACTCCTTTAGAGACCTCACTACAAACATAGTCATAATGACTTGTGCTCCCGCGAATCACTGCGCCAAGGCAGATGATCGCGTCATATTGTTTGCTTTTTGCCATTTTTGATGCAATCAGTGGGATTTCAAATGCGCCTGGAACCCAGGCCACACTAATATCATCTTCACAGACATTATGGCGCGTTAGAGCGTCAACAGCGCCCCCTAGTAATTTTGATGTAATAAACTCATTAAACCGGGCAGCTACAATCCCGACCTTCATTCCTTTTGCGACTAATTTTCCTTCATATACCTTCATTGTTTCCATCTCCCTTATGATTTTTAATAGGTTAAAATATGGCCCATTTTTTCTTGCTTAGTTTTTAGGTAAAACGAATTATTTTCACTTGGGTCCATTTGTATTGGCACCCGGTCTACAACTTCTATGCCGCTATCACAAAGCCCCTTAACCTTATCCGGGTTATTGGTAAGCAAGCGAATTTTCCGGGCACCTAAGTCTCGTAAAATCTGTGCCCCAATAGAGTATTCCCGCATGTCCCCGTCAAAACCAAGGGCAATATTAGCTTCTAGTGTGTCCATGCCCTGGTCTTGCAATTCATAGGCCTTTAGCTTGTTCTTTAAGCCAATCCCCCTACCTTCCTGGCGCATATAAAGCAAAATTCCTCTACCCTCTTTTTGAATTTTCGCCATAGCTATAGCAAGCTGCTGGCCACAATCACATCGGGTAGAGCCAAAAACATCCCCTGTTAGGCATTCTGAGTGCAACCTGCAAAGCAGATCTTTCCCATAACCAACATCCCCCTTGACAAGCGCCATATGGTGCTTATTACTGAGTTTATCTACGTAACCATAAGCCATAAACTCACCATACTGTGTTGGCATCTTAGTTGCCGTCACCTGCTCTACCAACTGATCATGTTTTTTGCGGTAGGCCTGTAGGTCTTGAATGGTAATAAACTTCAAGTCCCTCCTTTGACTTAGGCTAATTAATTCTGCTTGCCCCATCATGGTGCCATCTTCCCCCATAATCTCGCAACATAAGCCACATTCCTTCAAGCCTGCTAAACGCATCAAATCAACAGTCGCCTCCGTATGTCCACTGCGCTCTAGAACACCATTTTTTACAGAACGTAGTGGAAACATATGCCCTGGGCGCCTAAAATCTTCTGGCTTTGCGTCATCTGCTACAGCTTTCATTGCCGTTAGGCTACGCTCTAGGGCTGATATGCCTGTTGTGGTATCCACATGATCTATGGAAACTGTAAAAGCTGTTTCATAATGATCTGTATTGACTGCCACCATCTGAGGAAGTTGAAGTTTTTCTATTAAGGTTTTCCCCATTGGCATACAAATAAGCCCCTTGCCGTGGGTGGCCATAAAATTAACGTTTTCAGGTGTTGCAAACTCCGCCGCGCAGATAAGGTCCCCTTCATTTTCCCGGTCATCATCATCGGTTACAATGATGATTTGGCCACCTCTAAGTGCTTCTAATGCCTCTTCAATCGTATGATACTTAAACATATTTGCCTCCTAATATCCGAATCTGCTTAGAAATTCTTTGTTTATATGACTTTCTTCTTTTTGCCTAGCCGGGGTGTGGATTAGTTTCTCCACGTATTTGCCAATCATATCGCATTCCAAATTAACATATGCCCCAACAGTCTTTTCCCCCATAATAGTAGTCTTTGCTGTATGAGGTATAAGGGAAACACTAAAGCCTTGTGCCCATATGCTAGCAACGGTTAAACTAATCCCATCTATGGCAATGGACCCTTTTTCTATGACGTATCTCATTATGTGACTGCTTGCTTGAATGGTATACCAAAGGGCATGGTCATCTCTTTGTATCTTAGTGATCTTCCCCATACCATCAATATGACCCGATACCATATGCCCCCCAAAACGCCCACCAACTAGAATTGCACGTTCCATGTTTACACGGTTACCAGGGATTAAACTTCCAAGACAAGTACGGCTAAGTGTTTCGCCCATGACATGGGCTGTAAAGCTATTTTGCCTAAAACTAGCTACCGTCAAACAAACCCCATTAACGGCCACACTATCGCCCAGCTTTAAATCTGTCAAAACCATCTTTCCTCCAACGGTTAAGATAGAAGAATTCAAGCCTTTTTTAATCTGTTGGATGACGCCTATCTCTTCAACAATTCCCGTGAACACTATATACCACATCACTTTCTATTAAAAAATCCTCGCCAAGCTGAGTGACCTGACTATTGTGTAATGAAAAGCCATCTTTAGGTTGTTCTACGCCAACCCCACCTACCGGGGTAGTGGCCCCTGCCCCGCCAAATAATGTTGGGGCAATATAGGCTTGGACTTTGGTGACAATTTGGCTCTCTAGTGCTGACCAATTTAACCTACCGCCGCCTTCTAATAAGATGCTATCAATGCCTTCTTCCCCAAGCTTTACCATGAGTAACTGTAAGTCAATATGGTTTTTTCTTTTAGGGATCACCTTGATACGGCAACCTGCATTTATGTAGGGCTGGTGAATAGGCGTATCTAGGCAACTAGTAGCGATAATGGTTGGCACTTGTTTTGCCTGGCCTACAATTTGTGATGTTAAAGGGGTTCTCATGTGGGTATCACAAATAATTCGTATAGGGTTCTTGCTGTTTTCCAACCGGCAAGTAAGCGAGGGATCATCTGCTATAACTGTTCCAACACCAACCATAATGGCTGAAAACTTATGTCGATCTGCATGGACCCGCTCCCTTGCTGTTTCTCCTGTAATCCATTTAGACTGACCTGTATAGGTGGCAATTTTACCATCCATTGTCATGGCATATTTCATTACCACCAAAGGCAAGCCTGTTTGAATATAGTAAAAAAACACCTCATTTAACTCATCACATTCTTCTTTTAGGACATTTTCCAACACCTCAATATTATGTTTCTTAAGCATCACGCTTCCCTTTCCAGCTACCAAAGGATTGGGGTCTGCTGAGCCAATGACTACTCTTTTAATCCCGCTTTCTATAATGGCCTCTGCGCAAGGGGGCGTTTTCCCGTAGTGACCACAAGGCTCTAGGGTCACGTACAAAGTAGCACCTTGAGGAGACTTACGGCAACTTCTTAGTGCCTGGCGCTCCGCATGTGGTTGGCCATAGGCCCCATGCCATCCTTGGCCAATTATTTCACCTTTTTTCACAATGATTGCCCCAACCATAGGATTGGGATTTACAAAGCCGCTGCCTTTTTTGGCAAGAACAATTGCCCGTTTAATCCCTTCAGTATCTGTCATTTTATCCCTCCAAATTAAAATAAAAATGCCTTGAACAAAATGTCCAAGGCAATATAACACATTTGTAAAACAGATATTTATGCAATAAAAAACCCTGAAATGATCAAATCATTCCAGAGCAATTAAAGCAAGACGTATGCACTTTGTGCAAATCCGTTTTATCTTCTTTTATCCAGACTATACTGTCGGCTTCGGAATTAAACCGAATCATGCCTTACGGCTCGTGGGCTGTACCACCGGTAGGGAATTACACCCTGCCCTGAAGATTACTATTCTTTTTTGTATTGTAGCATGCCAAAAAATGGTTGTCAATGGTAAAGTGGTGAAAAAGATGGCGTTAGTGGTACATTTAGGTGCCGTAATCAAAAAACATAATATACTCTAAAAATTGCCAGAACTTATCCCCAAACGAAGCATCTAATGCCTCTATTATTAACACGATATCCAAGTCCTTAGTATACCTAAAAGAAGTCCCCAATTCATCCATTAATATATCACAAGCGGTTCCCCCAATAAATACATATTGTTTTGTATAATCCCCGAAGTATTCTTTGAACTTTTCTAATCCGTTTTACCACATTTTTTTCGTTATACAAAAAATAAAGATATGCTATTTGTGCAGATGGTGCAAATGGCTTTATTTCTTTCTCCAGATAGGGGCCATTTAAATTTACTTCTCTCCAAGCGATGGTAGTATAGCCAAAATCCTTCGTCAAATGCAAATATATTGGTAGCGTTGATGGCTATGGGGTGCAACCCCAATGCCAGGTGATTAAATAAGTAGCGTCTTTTTTTCCCAAATGCTGTTTCCTACGTTATCTATATGGTGTTTAAATTCTTCATCAGAAATATCATTGTAACTCACTATATCAAAAAAATATGGTAATGGATATTCTTCTTCTAAATCATCACTGAGTCTCCGCACTACTTTTCTAGTTACTTTTTCTCCTTTTAGCGCGAGATCGATATCAGAACCTTTTTTATAATTTCCCACAGCCCTACTACCAAAGATAATAACTTCCTCTATTTCCGGATATTTACTAATGGCTTCCAATATAAATTTCAAGTCCCGATCTAATAATCCATGCATTTTATAACTCCTTAACTAGTTTTTCATATAGTTTTTTTAATTCCGGATAGTAAACATGAGCGATATCTTCAACCATCTTTTTTGCTAATTCCTCATCGTAAGTATGGACAGTTAAATTTCTATCTGCTAAGGCATCAATCCAGATATGTCCCTCATCAATTAACGCTATCTGATACGCCTGTTTAATTGCTTCCCTGGGGCTTTTTACAATTAGTTGTTGGAATTCAAGGTAATCCTTCATTAGTTTCCAGGAAAGTTCAAACGAAATTTCAAATAATTGTATAATACCAGCTCGCTCCAACTCCGTCTCAACAGGTTTATCAATATACTTACTTAAGGATTTATAAGATTTCTCAAAATTAACGAATCTTTGCCTCCAACGTATATCTTTAAACTCACTCATCAAAAAACCTCCTTCAATTCGAATTTATAGTTACTTCTAGTATACCCTATTTGTGGCATCTTATAAAGTTA
>CAZLPH010000162.1:0-5132 GCA_964561345.1 uncultured Candidatus Epulonipiscium sp. | reverse complement strand
CAAGGATTTGGTATGGTGCGAGATACTCACTCTTAATTGGTGTATCGGCAGCCTTTATTGACTTTTGTGCTGGTGTTCTATACGGGGGAATTGCGGGAATGGGTAGTTCTAAGTTAGACTCTAGGATGATGCGTGTGGCAGAAGTAATTTATAGTATCCCCTACATGCTAATTGTTATTATGATGATGGTTGTATTTACAGAAGCAGACAGTCTTTTGGTAATGATTCTTGCCCTAGGACTAACAGGCTGGGTTCCCATGGCTATTCTTGTTCGTGGCCAGGTATTACAACTAAAAGAAAATGAATACGTTACAGCGGCAAACTCTTTAGGAGCATCCAAGTGGTGGATTCTAAGAAAACATATTATTCCTAATGCAATGGGACCTATATTAGTTAACGTTACCTTACTTGTTCCAAGTGCTATATTTGCAGAGGCAACTTTGAGCTTTATTGGACTCGGAATTGAAGCGCCAAAATCTAGTTGGGGAACAATGGCCAGTGATGGACTTGCAGGACTTGCAGTAGGGAATGCTTATCAACTTTTAATTCCAGCAATATTCATATCTTTAACAATGTTTGCATTTAACGTGTTAGGTGATGGACTAAGAGATGCCTTAGATCCAAGACTCAGGAAGTAGGAGGTGGGAAAGTGGAGAACATATTAGAAATTAAAGACCTAAAAGTATCATTCCAGACATTTTTTGGAGAGGTAGAAGCAGTAAGAGGTGTGAGTTTTAATGTTGGCAAAAAAGAAACTGTTGCAGTTGTTGGAGAGTCAGGTTGCGGTAAGAGTGTAACAGCAAACGCAATCATGCAGCTCTTGCAAGTACCACCAGCAGTTTATAAAGGTGGGGAGATTGTCTTTAAAGGCGAAAACCTCCTGGCTAAAACGGACAAAGAAATGCGAGCAATTAGAGGAAAGCAAATAGCCATGGTATTCCAAGACCCAATGACGTCTTTGAACCCTACTATGCGTGTTGGTGCTCAAATTATTGAAGGTCTTCTTAAGAATACAAAAATGAGTAAGGCAGAAGCGAAGAAGAAAGCCATTGAAATGCTAGAAATCGTATCTGTTCCTCAACCGGAAAAACGAATCAAACAATACCCTCATGAATTCTCAGGTGGTATGAGACAGAGAGTAATGATAGCCCTAGCGATGGTGTCAGATCCAGAACTGCTCATTGCAGATGAGCCTACAACGGCACTAGACGTTACAGTCCAGGCCCAGATACTAGATCTTATGAAAACGTTACAAAATAAAAAAGAAATGTCTATAATATTGATTACTCACGACCTTGGGGTTGTTGCAGATACAAGTGATAGGGTAGTTGTTATGTATGCAGGACAAATTATAGAAACTGGGACCACAGATGAAATTTTTGCAAACCCAAAACATCCTTATACAAGAAGGTTGCTAGAATCTGTTCCAAGGCCAAATATGACAAAAGACCAACCATTACAATCAATCGAAGGAACGCCGCCGGATTTATATGCACCACCAATAGGATGTCCGTTTTTTGATAGGTGTACAGAGTCACTCAAAATCTGTAAAAATCATATGCCAAATGCAACAACTCACAGTGAGACCCACGAAAGTCGTTGCTGGTTAAACCACCCAATGGCAGGATCAACAATAAGCACAGGAAAGGAGGATTAGTATGAGCCAAAAGCCATTAATATCAGTACAAAATATAAAAAAGCATTTTGACGTAGGAGATGGGATGTTAAAAGCTGTGGATGGTATAAGTTTTGATATTTATCCAGGTGAAACTTTTGGACTTGTAGGTGAATCAGGCTGCGGGAAATCGACTGCAGGTAGGACCATTATGCGTCTTTATGAGCCAACAGATGGAAAACTTCTCTTTAAAGATAGTAATGTTTATACTTTATCCAAAAAAGAAATGCAGACAATAAGAAAGAACTTCCAAATGATTTTCCAAGATCCTTATGCCTGCCTAAACCCTAAGATGACAGTGGAAGATATTGTAGCGGAACCACTAGATATTCATGGTATATGTAATAGTAGACAAGAACGTCATAGCAAGGTGGTAGAATTACTAGAATTAGTAGGGCTTGGGAACGAGCATGCAATGAGGTTCCCCCACGAATTCTCAGGTGGACAGCGCCAAAGAATCGGGATTGCTAGGGCCCTAGCTCTTAATCCAGAATTTATTATCTGTGACGAGCCTATATCAGCGCTAGACGTATCGATACAAGCTCAAGTTGTCAACTTACTGAAAGAACTACAAAATAAATTAGGATTAACCTATTTATTTATAGCCCATGATCTTTCAATGGTTCGCTATATTTCAGATCGTGTAGGGGTTATGTACTTAGGGAAGATGATGGAACTTGCATCTAGTGATGAGCTATATGAAAATCCACTTCACCCATATACCAAAGCTCTCTTATCTGCTATTCCAATACCAGATCCAGTGGAGCAAAAAAAGAGGCAGATCATTAAATTAGAAGGGGATGTACCAAGTCCCATCAACCCGCCAAAGGGATGCCGATTTGTGGACAGGTGCCCTTATGCCATACAAAGATGTCAAGACGAAGAGCCTAAGTGGCGTGAACTTGAAGAAAAACACTTCGTGGCCTGTCATAGGGCGGAAGAGTTGAGATAGGTTTAATTAGGTGGGGCTTGATGCCGCATTTGGTTGAGCGAAAATACCCTGTTAGACCTCTCCTGGCTAGTAAGCCAGAGGATGTCCAACAGGGTATTTTTCACTCAACCATTGCGGATAAGCTGTAGAAATAAACAGATCTCAACCCCTAAAGCGAATTAGGTGCCTGTCCCCACTTTGTCACTGCAGTGCGATGAGGTAATTAGAATAGAAGAAAATGTAAAATAGGGTTGAATTGCTTAACAACTTATAGTAGGATATACATATATTGACATATTAGAAAACTGTAACGACAATTTTTCAAGGAATTGTCGGCTAGTTCGGGGTATTGGGTCGAGATTTTGCTGGTGTGAGCTCATAAAGGAGCTATTTGCAAGAAATTCTTGTACAGCGACGTATGAGCTCGCACCAGCAAAATCTCCCCACCCCCCCAACTAAAAATTCATCACTGGCACATAGATGTGGTCGAAGAGTTGTTTGATATTGTTAGGTGTTACATAGGGTAATCCTGATTCTTTGAAGGCAAGACGCACTTTGTCTAAATTCAAATCATAGATATAGGATATGGCCTCAGGTGTGTAGCATTTACTAGCTTGGTACCGCCATTCTCTTTGGATGAGTTGACAAATGTAGCTAGAGGATGTTTGAATAATTGTAAAGAAGGATAGAATGTTAAGAGCGGTGATGTTTTCTTTTTCTAGAATACACATAAGATCAGTTGTTTCAATATGTAATAAATCACTCACATCTTCTAAGCAGTAAGGGGAGGATGTGGTTTTTAGGAAAATATCAATCTCCTTAATTTTAGATTCTATATTGCTTTCATACACTTTAGAAAAAGGGACACAGGGTAAGGCTAAGGGGTTAAAATGATTCATATTAATCTTCCTTTCAGTAATTTGGGCGTGAAATAGCCCTATCTAATGATTATACCAAAGAGAAAATTAAAAAGCATATGTAATAGTTGGTAGAATACCGAAAAACATTAGAAAATATACCTATTTATTGGATTTACCTAAGAAAACATGATATAATTATTGAATGCGAAAATGTCTTATTATGCAAGAAAATTATAAATTGCAAATAACGAATATATACAAAACACTCAAGGAGGAACATATTTAATGAATACACAAGTTGAAACATTGGAGAACAGCTTAGTTAAGCTAACAGTAGAGGTACCAGCAGAAAGATTCGAACAAGGAATGCAAAAAGCATACCACAAAATGAAAGGCCAAGTTGCTATGCAGGGCTTTAGAAAAGGAAAAGCACCTCGTGCTTTAATCGAAAAGACATACGGAGCAGAAATCTTTTATGATGATGCAATTAACTTTATTGTACCAGATGTTCTAGATGACGTTATAAAAGAAAATAATATTGATATAGCAGCAAGAATTGATTTCAATAACAACTTTGAAATTATATCTGTTGAAAAAGGAAAGCCTTTTAATTTTGCAGTTACTGTAACAGTGAAGCCAGACGTTAAACTTGGGGACTATAAAGGGGTAGAAGTAACTGTAGCAGCAGCAGATGTGAGTGAGGAAGAGGTTCTTGCACAAATCGCAGGAGAGCAAGAAAAGAATGCCCGTGAAATTACGGTTACAGACCGTGCTGTTGAACCACAAGATAAGGTTACAATCGACTTTGAAGGATTTATAGATGGAGAAGCCTTCCCAGGCGGCCAAGCAGAAGATCATGAACTAGTTATAGGATCAAATTCTTTTATTGGTAACTTTGAAGATCAATTAATTGGTAAGAAAATTGGAGAAGATGTAGAAGTAAATGTTAACTTCCCAGACGAATACCAAGCAGAAGAATTACAAGGTAAACCAGCTATGTTTAAAGTAGCAATTAAGGGCATTACCATTAAAGAATTACCAGAACTGAATGATGATTTTGCAGCAGACGTTTCAGATTTTGAAACTTTAGATGAATATAAAGCAGATATTAAGGCAAAACTGTTAGAAGAAAAGCAAACAGCAAGAACGTCAGAGATCGAAAATGCAGTTGTTGCAAAAGTAGTTGAAAATGCGACTTTTGAAGTTCCAGAAGCAATGCTTGAAGAACAAATTGATCGTAATATGAATGATTTTGCTAACAGGATGGGACAACAAGGGTTAGATATGGACACATATATGCAGTACACAGGACAAACAATGGATGTACTAAAGGCTCAGTTTAGTAAAGATGCTAAAGCGCAACTAGAGTCTCGCCTTGTATTAGAAGCAATCGGAAAAGCAGAAGATATGTCAATTACAGATGAAGAAGTAGACGCAGAAATAACAAGTATGGCTGAGCGTTTTAACATGAAAGCTGAAGATATCAAGAAGACTATTGGAGAAAATGAGAATGGTATGATCAGAGATGATCTGAAAGTATCCAAAGCAGTAAAATTAATCGTAGATAGTGCAGTAGTAACAGAATAATTATAGGAGGTATACAATATGGCATTAGTACCAGTTGTAGTAGAACAAACCAATCGTGGGGAGAGATCCTATGACATAT
>CAZLPH010000161.1:0-5147 GCA_964561345.1 uncultured Candidatus Epulonipiscium sp. | reverse complement strand
TCAACCAATTGCAATCCCAGCAGGCGTAACAGTAACACTTAATGGGAACGTAGTAGATGTTAAAGGACCAAAAGGAAGTTTAACAAAAGAATTTGATAGTGCTATGAACATCGCTATTGAAGATAATGAGGTTGTTGTAGCAAGACCGAACGATTTAAAGAGAAATAAATCATTACATGGTCTTACAAGAACATTAATTTCCAACATGGTTGAAGGAACAACAGAAGGTTTTACTAAAGTGTTAGAACTCAACGGTGTAGGATATAGAGCACAGAAACAAGGAAATAAACTAGTACTTTCTTTAGGATACTCTCACCCAGTAGAAATGGATGATCCCGAAGGTGTATCAAGCGTAGTAGAAGGCAACAAAATCACTATATCTGGAATTAATAAAGAAGATGTAGGACAATTTGCGGCAGAAATCAGATCTAAACGCTTACCAGAGCCATATAAAGGCAAAGGAATTAAATACATCGACGAAATAATCAGACGTAAAGAAGGTAAAACAGGTAAATAATAGCAAAGGGGTGAAGTAAATGATCCATAAGAAATCTCGTCAAGCAGTACGTCTTAACAAACATAGACGTATTCGTAATAAGATAAAAGGAACAGCTGCGAGACCACGTCTAGCTGTTTATAGAAGTAATAACCACATCTATGCACAAATCATTAATGATGAAACAGCTAATACATTAGTTGCAGCGTCTACAATGGAAAAAGATATTAGTTCTAAATTAGAAATAACATCTAATATTGATGCAGCAAAAGCTGTTGGTGAAGAAATTGCAAAGAAAGCGCTTGCAAAAGGAATTGAAGAAGTTGTATTTGATCGTGGTGGATTTATTTATCACGGAAGAATTCAAACATTAGCAGACGCAGCGCGTGAAGCTGGTTTAAAATTCTAGTAAAGGAGGAACCTAACAGTGTCTAGAAAACAAAACATCGATCCAAGTAGTATGGATCTTCAAGAACGTGTCGTTACAATAAAGCGTGTTACCAAGGTAGTAAAAGGTGGACGTAACTTTAGATTTTCAGCGTTGGTTGTAGTTGGTGACGGAAATGGTCATGTTGGTGTAGGTATTGGTAAAGCAACTGAAATTCCAGATGCAATCAATAAAGGCATCGAATCAGCAAAGAAAAACTTGATTTATATTGAAAGAAATGAAGTAGATAGTATTTATCATGACAATATTGGTGAATTCGGAAGTGCAAGAGTACTTTTAAAGCCAGCAGAAGAAGGTACGGGAGTTATTGCTGGTGGACCAGTGCGTGCGGTTCTTGAGCTTGCAGGTATTCGTAATATTAGAACAAAATCTTTAGGCTCTAATAACAAGAAAAACGTTGTTAATGCAACAATCGAAGGACTTGAAACACTTAAGACACCTTCAATGGTAGCAAGACTACGTGGTAAGACAGTAGAAGAGCTTATAGGATAGGAGGAATGTTCAGGTGGCTAAATTAAAAGTTAAACTCGTAAAATCCACAATCGGGGCAATTCCCAAACACAGAAAAACCATAGAGGCGCTTGGTCTAAAGAAGATCAACAGCGTGGTAACTCATAATGATGATGTAGCGATTCGTGGAATGATAGCTCATGTAAGACATTTAGTAGAAGTTGAAGAATTAGAGGCGTAATCAGTAAGTAAAAAAAGGAGGTGCCTAAGAGATGAACCTAAGTCAATTAAGCCCAGCAGAAGGCTCCAAAAAAACTAGAAACAGAGTAGGTAGAGGACATGGATCTGGTAATGGAAAAACAGCTGGTAGAGGACACGACGGACAAAACTCTCGCTCAGGTGGAGGCGTAAGACCAGGTTTTGAAGGTGGACAAATGCCTTTATACAGACGTTTACCTAAGCGTGGTTTTACAAATAGAAATAGTTTACGTATTGTAGGGATTAACCTATTAATGTTAGATAGATTTGAAGAGGGGAGCACAGTAACAGTAGCGAATTTAATCGAAGCTGGTATTGTGAAAAACCCAAGAGACGGCGTTAAAATTTTGGGTAACGGAGAAATTACCAAAAAATTAGTCGTACAAGCAAATGCATTCAGTGCATCAGCTAAAGAAAAGATCGAAGCTGCAGGTGGAAAAGCAGAAGAGGTGATGTAGGTGTTTAAGACCCTAAAGAACGCTTGGAGAGTTCCAGAACTACGAAGAAAGATTATTTACACGTTATGGATGTTTGCTATTATTAGAATAGGAGCACATATACCAGTTCCTGGTGTAAATGCAGGAGCACTTGAAGGACTCATGTCAGGGGATAATAATGTTCTTGGATTATTAGACGTTGTTTCTGGTGGTGCATTTAAGAGTATGGCATTATTCGCAATGGGTGTAGGCCCGTACATTAATGCGTCTATTATTATGCAACTTCTAACAATAGCTATTCCAAAGCTAGAAGAGCTTTCTAAAGAAGGCGAAGATGGTAGAAAAACGATTGATAAATATACTAGGTATGTAACTCTAGCATTAGCAATAATTCAATCATGGGGAATGACATTCTCCTTAAGAAATTATGATGTTTTAAATGATACAAGTGTATGGGGATACTCATTAGCAATTGTTTCATTTGTAGCAGGATCTATGTTAGTAATGTGGATTGGTGAGCAAATCACTGAAAAAGGATTAGGTAATGGAATTTCATTAATTATATTCATTAATATTGTTTCAAGGCTTCCACAAGGAGCTGGGGCATTAATGGGATATAATAAACCTGTGGCAACAGTAATATTATTGCTATTATTCCTTGTAATCATTGCTTTCGTCGTTATAATGTCTCAAGGTGAGCGAAAGATTCCAGTACAATACGCAAAGAGAACGACAGGAAGACGTGTATATGGTGGTCAATCCACTCATATCCCAATTAAGGTAAACTTAGCAGGCGTACTTCCAGTAATTTTTGCAATGTCTATGATTCAATTTCCAGAGATTATTACAGGGTTTTTCGTCGCTACCCCAGGTGGTACGTGGGGGAAAATATTAAATAATCTTAGATGGACAGAGCCAATAGGTGCCGTATTATATATCGTCCTTATTCTGTTCTTCACATTCTTTTATTCTACAATTGCATTCAACCCAGTTGAAGTTGCAAGTAATATGAAAAAGAGTGGTGGATTTGTTCCAGGTATACGACCAGGGAAGCCAACATCAGATCATTTAACAAAGATTGCAACACATATTACACTTATGGGCGCTATCTTCTTAGCGATTATAGCGACAATGCCTGTTGTGTTCTCAGCAATCTTTAACATGCAGGTTACCTTTGGTGGTACATCATTACTAATCGTAGTAGGTGTGGCTCTTGAGACTGTAAAATCTTTAGAATCACAAATGCTTATGAGAACGTATAAAGGTTTTTTATAGAGAAATAAAAGAGTGGGGAGGTAGCCGGAAGATGAATATAATTCTACTAGGAGCTCCAGGCGCAGGCAAGGGGACACAAGCTGAGACACTAATACAACTTTATAATATTCCTGCAATTTCCACAGGGAATATATTTAGAGATCATATTGCTAAAGAAACAACACTTGGCAAAAAAGCAAAAGAATATATGGACTTAGGTCAACTTGTTCCAGATGAATTAGTTATTGAACTAATTAAAGATCGGATTATACAAGAAGATTGCAACGATGGCATGATTATGGATGGATTTCCAAGAACAATTCCTCAAGCGGAAGCTTTCGATGCAATTCTTAGTGAACTAGGTAGAACAATAGATTACGTCGTTGATGTAGAGGTACCACATGGTGCCATAATAGAACGTATGGCAGGACGGACAACATGTCCAGAATGCGGTGCACCTTTCCACAATGTTAGTAAAATAGAAAAAGTAAAAGGAATTTGTGACTTCTGCGGAGCCACACTTGTGCAACGTATAGATGATAAAGAAGAGACTGTGAGAAAAAGGTTAGAAATATACCAAGCTCAAACAGAACCTTTGATTAAATATTTTGCAGGGCAAGATAAGCTCATTGAACTTGACGGTGTTGGTACAGTAGCTGAAGTGAGACAAAGACTAAAAGACGCATTAGGAGTGAAGTAGAATGGCGATTTCCATTAAATCTGATGCGGAAATAAAAAAAATGAGGCAAGCAGCAAATATTTTGGTGAAGACACATGAACTAGTTGCCAGCCATATAAAGGTTGGAATAACAACAAGGGAACTTGATCAAATAGCTGAGAGCTACATTGTTAGCCAAGGAGCAATACCTTCTTTTAAGGATTATGGTGGGTACCCAGCAACTATATGTGCATCAATTAATGATGAGGTAGTTCATGGCATTCCTTCCAAAAGGAAGTTACAGCAAGGTGATATTCTGTCAGTAGACATAGGTGTATACCTTAATGGATATCACTCGGATGCAGCTCGTAGTTATGGCATTGGACAGTTATCACCAGATATGCAAAAGCTTATAGATGTGACCAAGCAAAGCTTTTACGAAGGTATAAAGTTTGCAAAAGATGGCAATCATTTAAGTGAGATATCCCAAGCAATTCAGGACTATGCAGAAAGTAATGGGTTTTCAATTGTTAGAGATCTAGTCGGTCATGGCATCGGCAAAGAACTACATGAGGAACCACAGATACCCAACTACAAAACTCCTGGAAGAGGCCCTAAGTTACGTAAAGGAATGGTGCTAGCCATCGAACCTATGGTAAATATGGGAACATGGGAAGTCAATGTTTTGGAAGATGACTGGACAGTTGTAACAAGAGATGGCATGCCGTCTGCACACTATGAGAATACAATTGTTATAACTGACGGAGAGCCGGAAATTCTTACGATATCTAAAGAGGATACCGAGGTGAATTAAATGGTACCAGAATATGTTATTGGGCAGTTAGTATTTTCAAAAAGTGGCCATGATAAAGGTGGGTTATTCATTATTGTTAATATTGAAGGTGAATACCTATACTTGGCTGATGGTAAAGTACGCACAATAGAAAAACCTAAAAAGAAAAAAGTTAAACATGTTCAAAAAGTGAACTATGTTAGTGAAGAAATAAAGGAAAAAATTCAAGAAGAAAGCTATTTAAATAATGCAGACCTGCGAAAAGCAGTTAGCCAGTATTTAAAAGCGTCTTCTAAGCAGCGAGGAGGTTTGTAACTTGGCTAAAGGTGATGTAATCGAAGCTGAAGCAACTG
>CAZLPH010000160.1:0-5178 GCA_964561345.1 uncultured Candidatus Epulonipiscium sp. | reverse complement strand
CATTGGCGGTCTGGTTTCAATCTTTTTTGCACCTATTTCAGGATTGTTGATAAACACCTTTACCGTGGTTCCTGTTCTTCGTGTTTTATATCTTGTTTTTGCTATTAATATGATGATTAAGGTGGTTGTTACTTTTAAGTATTGTGATGAAACCCGGCAAGGGAAGATTCGTATGAATGAGACGAAAGATACCCCTGTTTTACAAATGTTATTTGAATATAAAGATCTGGTACCTAAAGTGCTAAAGAATAAAGAGATTATAAAAGTGCTTTTCGTCTCAGTGATACTACATATAACAAATATTATAAGTACAAATTTTTTCAGCCTATATGTAACCCAAAGGCTGGGCATAGCAGATAGATACTTGGCTTTTTTTCCAATTTTAAACGCCTTTGTCATGTTGATTTTCATGTTTGGCATACAGCACCGTTTGGAATTTGTTAAATTCCGCATCCCTATATGGATTGGTCTGGTATTATATGCGGCTTGTTCCATTCTTCTAATACTTACGCCAATGGGCAGTATACCCTTTATTATTATTTATGTTTTTGTCTCGGCAATAGCAAGTGCTCTTGTAATGCCGCGTAAAGATGCCCTGCTCCAGCTAAACATTGATCCCAAGGAGCGGGCTCGTATTAATGCTTTGATTATGTCCTTTACCATTGCTTTTGCCTCACCATTTGGTTACCTTGCCGGATGGTTATCAAGTATTGACCGCCGTTTTCCATTTGTGTTTACATTTGCTATTTATATCCTAGCAATTATTATTGTTGGCAGTATCCGTGATCCGGAATTTGATAAAGGTTAAGTTTGGGTAGTCTAGGCTCTAGAGCAATTAGCTTTAGAGCTTTTTCTATGCCCAAAAAAGTCCTGCTTTGTATAGGTACAGAGTTAAATCCAAAGGGAAAAATATTTTGTGTCCTAGCATATATACCTAAGGCTACTGTACAAGCAGCAATGGAGCCATCCCACTATCAATGAGGGGGGGCTCCATTTTTTATTACTTAAGAATAAATTCTGTGACCACGTCAATATCGTCAGATCCTATGGTCATTGGCCTAATTAGGCGGTAATCCCCAGGTGTTAAATCGCCGTGCATAAGCTTTAAATCAGTTGTTTCTTGTACTGTCTCATGACGCTCTATTCTTTTACCAATATCTTCCCATCCTACATTAGGTTGGAAAGGTAGCTCAGCCCACTTTTCACCTTCCATCTTTTCCAGTCTATAAGCATTGCCATAGAAAACATCTAGATTTGTTGGGTTTGTATAAACTAGGATAATATTGCTAGCTGATACTGACCACACGGAAGAAATAACCGTATCGTTATCTGCGAATAGAGGGTATGTGTCTAGGCCCCTTTTATAAGTTAGTGTTCCAAGAGTCTCATTGGTGGAATAAAGATAAGCTTGATCATCCTTATTAAATTCCACCATATTATGACTATAGACACTCATCCCATCTGAGAGGGTAATCTTTGATTCAAGACCTTCGCCAAGGGCATAGGTGTGTTTAAACGGATTCTTCATTGCCTTATAAGCAGTGTTTTTTAAGCTGTGGTCTGAAACCGTGTAGACATACATATTATTACTACTTATTGGATGTAATTGCACTGTATTGCCATCCTTGCTAACGACAACTTCGCAGTAATTATCCCCTTGGGTTGCAGCGCAATTAATGGCTTGTAAGTCTAGACTCCTAATTATTTCTCTTTTTTCAAGATCATAGACATATAGGCCAAAATAGCCGTGGAATATAATCATATCATCTGATACATAATCTAGTATAACCATATCAGAATCTGTAGATTGATGGAGGAACCAGGATGCATTAGTTGCTTCAATGAGTGTCTCATGGTTAGTGGGTGCCTTGTTGCTGACCTCTGAATCTTCTAGGCTTTTGGGGTTTGTTAGTAAACCTATGCCTATCCCTATAACTATTATCACTGATACAATAATCATCCAAAAGGGTGGTTTTTTGTAATTCAACACATTCTTTATCCTTCCTCTTACATTTCCTTCTCCAAAAGCCAGTGGACCTCCGTTTAAAATAGGTTTTCCAGCAGCTAAAGATAACAATGAATTAGCATAGGGCTTTTTCAGCTTTTCATCCATTTCTTTTAATACCCTTTCATCACAAGAGAGTTCCATATCCTTGCTCATTAACCTAAAAGAGATCCAGACAAGGGGATTAAACCAGTGTAGGGCTAAAATAAAGAAGGCTAAGGGCTTAATAATATGATCATAGCGCTTAATATGAATTTGTTCATGTTCAAGAATATAAGGCCTTTCCTCCTCATTTAGGCCAAGAGGGAGATATATCTTTGGTTTAATGATACCAAGAACAAAGGGGGTTTTTAGGTTATTGGCCTCATAAATATTATCCTCTATCCATTTAGCATCCTTTAGTCTTTTCTTTAACATAATAACAGAGGCAAGACTATATAAGAGGATTACCATAAGGCCAAAGATCCAGACCATTTCCCCTATGCCTATATAAATTTGAATGGGATTGATGCTGGCCTGAGGAGTCGCTGCAGGTAAGTAATCATTGATAAAAGAATCCATGTTTCCAATCCCTGTGTTAATCAGCGGAACCTGGTCATAAACAATGTTTTGGGGGATGGCTGGTCCGCCCTTAGGCAGTAAACTAAAGGTACTCTCAAATGATACAGGGCAAATCAGTCTAAAGGCCACCACGCTCCATAAGCCATAGGATAGGGATTTTGGCAATTTTTTAAGCAGTTGCCTGATAAGGATTACGGCAACCATCACATAGCTAGCTGTCAGGCTCATATTTAATAGGCTCAAAAATAACTTGGACATGGTTACCCCTCCTTGTGGTCATCGATTAGTTTCTTGAGCTTATCTGCTTGCTCAAGGCTTAGAGTTTTACCACCTATAAAGGCTGTTAAGAATTTAGGAAGTGAGCCGCCAAAAGTATCTTCAACAAAATGAATACTTTGGTTGGCCTTATAATCTTCTTTGCTTATTACAGATGTAACCATTGCATTTTCATTTTGAAAGATCCCTTTTAAACATAGCTTCTTAAGAACTGTGTAGGTTGTGGACTTTTTCCAAGCCATTTTTTGTTGGCTAAGTTTGACAAGGTCGCCGGACCCAATAGGCTCCTTGTCCCATATTAAGTTGGCAAATTTTAATTCGCTCTGGGCAAGCTTGTAATTCTTCATAATGGACCTCCTAGGTTTATTGTGAATAGACCTTTTGTTTTTAGTCTATATCAAATAGACTGTTTTGTCAATAAAAATGACCTAGTAACCTAATTTAAGGTTGCTGGGTCATTTTTATTGGGGACAGTGCCCGAAATTTAAAAGATTACTGAGTTACTTTAAATGCTTCGTCTAGATCTTCAATGATATCATTAATATTTTCCGTCCCAATGGATAATCGCACAGTGTTTGCCTTAATACCAGAGCCTAAAAGTTCTTCAGGAGTCATCTGTGAATGGGTAGTTGATGCTGGATGGATTACCAAGGACTTAACATCTGCAACGTTGGCAAGAAGTGAAAATAGTTCTAACTCATCAATAAAATCCTTGGCTTTTTGCTCATCACCTTTGATTTCAAAGGTAAATATTGACCCGCCATCATTGGGGTAATATTTTTTGTATAAGGCTTGTTGCTCAGGATTTTCAGATACTGAAGGATGATGAACCTTTTCAACTTGCGGATGGTTATTTAAATAATCCACAACCTTTAACGTGTTCTCCACATGGCGATCGACTCTTAGTGACAAGGTTTCTAAGCCTTGTAAAAATAAGAAAGCATGGAAGGGTGATAAAGTAGCGCCTGTATCACGCAATAGCAAGGCACGAATTCTCACAACAAAAGCTGCCGCCCCAACATCTTTGGTAAAGCTAATGCCATGGTAACTTGGGGTTGGTTCCACAAGGTGTGGGAATTTACCTGAAGCTTCCCAATCAAATTTCCCCCCATCTATAATCACCCCGCCTATACTTGTGCCATGGCCACCAATAAATTTAGTGGCAGAGTGAATAACGATATCAGCACCGTACTCAATAGGCCTTAGTAAGTAAGGTGTAGAAAATGTACTATCTACCACTAAAGGAATCTTATGTGAATGGGCAATAGCTGCTAATTTTTCAATATCCACAACTTCTGAATTAGGATTACCAAGGGTTTCAATAAATAATAACTTGGTATTATCTTTAATTGCATCATTGACAGCCTCATAATCAAAGGGATCAACAAATGTGGTCTCAATACCAAATTCATTGACAGTATGGTTTAGCAAGTTATAAGTTCCGCCATAAATGTTTTTAGCAGCTACCACATGGTCCCCTTGGCGTGCAATGTTTAGGATGGAATAGGTAATAGCCGCTGATCCTGATGCAACAGCAAGGGCTGCCACCCCGCCCTCAAGAGCAGCTATTCTTTGCTCAAAGACATCTTCAGTTGGATTGGTAAGCCTGCCGTAAATATTGCCTGGATCTGATAAGGAAAACCTTGCCGCTGCATGGTCAGAATTATTAAAAACAAATGAGGTAGTTTGGTAGATTGGAACAGCCCTTGCACCAGTGGCCTGGTCTGGTTGTTCCTGGCCCACGTGTAATTGTAGTGTTTCAAATTTAAGATTTCTTTCTGCTCTTATTTTTTTGCTCATAGTGTTATCCTCCTATATAATATAATTCACGACTGTTATTTTCTTGTGCTTCTTATGACTTATTATATCTCCTTAGGCAAAAAGGTGTTATGACCATAAAACTTGAACTGGTTATAGATTTTATCTATAATGAACTTAACTATAAAAATTCATAATGAGGAGTGTAATCATGACATTGCAACAACTACTTTACGCAATAAGTATCGCACGCAATAAATCAATGAATAAAGCAGCTGAAGAATTATTTGTTAGCCAGCCCAGTTTATCAGCCGCAATGAAGGAATTAGAAGAAAAAATTGGGATTGAGCTGTTTTTGCGTTCTAATAGGGGGGTTGTCATTACCCCTGAAGGAGAAGAGTTCCTAGCCTATGCAAGGCAAATGCTCGATGTCTATGACTTAATTGAAGAAAAATATATAGAAAAAAAGGGACTAAAGAAAAAGTTTAGTGTCTCAATGCAACATTATACATTTGCCATTGAAGCATTTATTAATCTGGCAAAAGATTATGGAATGGAAGATTATGAGTTTGCTGTTT
>CAZLPH010000159.1:0-5276 GCA_964561345.1 uncultured Candidatus Epulonipiscium sp. | reverse complement strand
TATTAGAGACAAGCTTACAGTCTAATTTCTCCCACTGGGAAGTGATTCCAGAAACTTCTGTATAGCCATAAACCTCTCCCTTACTGCTTTCAAGGCTAATGCCTATTGATCCTTTATAATCTTCACTACGTGCATAAAATGATACATTATATTCCTCACCTTTACCGATTGCAAGACCGTGAAAGCCATCATTTGCAAGGCCAACTGGTTTGCCTTCCTTACTGACAGTCACTTGTGCGTAGTGTGTGTTGGTGGCATTAAGGGGTGATGTGCTTATAACCTTAACTGTCCCCGCTTCATTGTTTTCCATCTTAATTTCCCATGAATTTAATGGCTTATCAAACTCAAATGAACGGTTTTCAATAAGTTCTGCGTAAAGGCCACCATCTGCTGCAAAGTTAATATCTTCATAGAATAACCCAAAAAGATTTGGATTAATGTCTATGCCCGTTTCTTTTGCATCAATAATCATTTCGTATTGAATAGACGATTGATTAAGAACCAGAACATCAAAAGTCTTTTGCAAAGAGGCTTCACCTTTTGTAATTGTCGCCTTTAGCCTTACAATTTTATCCGCATCTTCAGGCCTTGTCACCTTTCCGGTAGCTGATATAATATCTTCATTATCTGACTGCCAGCTTATTTGTGTCCCTAAATTCCCCTTACTAGCTAGTCGTAAATCCTCCTTAATACCACTGATATTGCCTAAACTTAAAGCCTCTGTATCCATATCCACTGCTTCTTGATCTGACATAGAGTCTATAATGATTTGGGAAACTTCACTCCCACTAATCCCTTTATTATAGATACGAAAATCCCTTATGCCCCCTGCAAAGTAAGGATCGGCCCAATTGGATTTCCCAATATAGTTTGTGGTGGTTATGCCATAATCTGACGGCTTTTTATCCGATTCCTTGCGATCAAGTTCCACGCCATTTTTATAAGCTCTATAAGTATTTCCTGTCTTTGTAAAGGCTACATGTGTCCACTCATCTGGATTAGGCCTATTGGCATAGCCCACATCCACTATAGCCCCTTGTATATCCAAGAAAATATTTTGTGTAGCAAATATTTTTCCAGCCTCCGGACCAACTCCAAAATCAAATATTCTCGTCCAATCTACCATATCCCGTCCCAGTGACCCGCCATCAATATTAATCCATGTGGCAATTGTAAAGTCATCTAAATCACTCATAATACCATCTGGGAGGTCTATATACTGGCTAATACCATCTAATCCAATACACTTTTCTCCGCCTAACTCTATAATCTTAGCATCATTAACAACTGTGGCATCCCGCTCATTTCCAGATGCATCAAGCACAATAGAAGACCCTGTGGTTATTTCATCAAATTTGTACCAAGCAATCATATTTTCTGGCAGCTGTTGGTCTGTTTGGGCAAATACCTTGGTGCTTGGCAAACTTCCAAATATACTAAATGTCATTGATAATAATAGTAAATAAGATGTTATTTTCTTTCTTTCCCCATTTTAATATCTCCTTTTAATGTTGAATTTTACTAACTAACCTTTTTCTTTCTCTTAACTAGTAAACTTTGAAGAACAATAAAAAATGCTAAAAGTGCTGAAATAATAATCTTAGACCACCAAGAAGAAAGATTCCCCTGGAAGGAAACGAAGGTCTCGATTGTTGCTTTAATAAGTACCCCAAACAATGTTCCAAACACATTTCCTACTCCACCAGTTAAAGGCGTTCCCCCAATAACTGTGGCAGCAATTGCATCCATTTCAAATCCTCTGGCTAGTTCAACAAAGGCTCCTGTTGTATTTAAGCAAAATGCAATTCCCCCAAGGGTTGCAAGAAGACCGTTGATCATATAGACATAGAGCTTTGTTCGCTTAACATTAAGCCCCATTAGTAGGGCTGATTGCTCCTTTCCCCCAATAGCATAAATAGACCGGCCAAATTTAGTATATTTAAGGACTAAATATGTAAGAAGAATGATTATTATGGCTAATATAACCGTGGGATAAATATAAGGATAAATCATAACCCCCTTTTTATTCACATAGCCGCCAAAAGGAAGGCGGATCTTGTTTTGGGCAATAGCAAGAAACTTTGGATTTGTAATGGTAATCATCTCAAGGCTAATGACTGCTGTTAGTCCCCTGGCAAAAAACATCCCTGCAAGGGTTACAATAAAGGGTTGAATATTAAGATAAGATATTAACCATCCCTGGACTGCGCCAAAGGCTAGGCCAAATAATAGCACCACAATAATAGCCGGTGTAACGCCCATATTTGCTTTTTCCATCATAGCCGCAAGCATCATGCTTGTAACTGCTACCACAGATCCAACAGATATATCAATTCCCCCAATAATTAAGACTAAAGTCATTCCTACTGAAACAATAATAAGCCCTGCATTACTCGTAAATAAATTAAAGAAAACTTGGGTATTGCCAAAGTTTTTCTCCTTAAAGACAATGAGTCCTACTACGTACATAACCACAAATAATAAGATTGTAATAAATAATAAAAAGTTACGCTCCAAAAGCTTTTTCCCAATATGGTTAATCATTTTAGGCACGTCTTTGCCAGGTATCTGTGTTTTTAGTTTAGCCATTTATTTCACCTCCTTGATCACTTTGTTTTGACCTAAAGAAAGCTTTGCCTTTGTATTGTTAAACCATTTTATGAGCACAGGTGATTGAAGGGCTACTATAACAATAACCACAACTGCCTTATATAGGGGTAGCTGATCTGCAGATACCCGCATAGCATATAGAGTTGTTGTCAGTGCTTGTATGGTAATTGCACCTATAACACTTCCCATTAGTGAAAACTTACCACCGCCTAGGCTATTGCCCCCAATGGCTACTGCTAAAATAGCATCTAACTCTGTGTATAGGCCTACATTGTTTGCATCAATAGACATGGTCCGGGAAACAGAAATAAGCCCTGCCACTGCTGCACATAAACCACAAAATATATAGGTTAAAAATATAATTCTTTTTGAATTTAGCCCCATAAGATGGCTCGCTTTTCGGTTAATCCCCACTGATTGTATATACATACCAAGTGCTGTTTTTTCTAATATAAACCATGTGATGATAACAACAAATATGGCTATAAAAAAAGGTGTGGGCATAGGAACCCCAGGAATAAAATTGCCAAGGTAGGCAAATTGGGCTGGTTTGACATATAAAATAAAACTTCCTGTCACAAGCTGGGCAATCCCTCTCCCTGCCGTAAATAAAATAAGTGTCGCAACCATAGGTTGTACTTTCATATAGGAGACTAAGTAACCATTAATCATACCGCAAGCCGCCCCTATTAATAATGCAAGAAAAAGGCTAACGATATAGGGCATATTATAACTTACACCTGTTCCTAAGGCTGCCACACAAACAGCACCTGCCAAAGCACTTACTGCCCCTACTGATATGTCTGTCCCTCCGGAAGATGCAACCACAAGTGTCATGCCAACTGATAATATAATCAGCCCACTTGACCGGTTTAATAT
Organism: uncultured Candidatus Epulonipiscium sp.; assembly: GCA_964561345.1. Taxonomy (GTDB): domain Bacteria; phylum Bacillota; class Clostridia; order Lachnospirales; family Cellulosilyticaceae; genus JAAYSX01. The sequence goes on along the minus strand of CAZLPH010000159.1, from coordinate 1,787 downwards.
GTCAATGATATAACCATAAAAAACACCATTTTGAATGGTAATCTTGAAAAATGTTGGTGTTTGTATGAAATTTGCAAGAAGCACTAGCAAAAGACATATCATTGGTAAAAATAAGGCATACTGGTGAATTGATTTTTTAAATAATTTTTTCTTTTCCATAAGCCACTCCCCCTGCAATTGATGTCATAATATTTTCTTGTGTTATTTTCTCATTCCATAATTCTCCTACCACATGACAATCTCGCATAACAAGCATTTTGTTACAAGTACGCACCATTTCTTCTAGTTCTGAGGAGATAAAAATAACGGCCTTTCCTTCTTTTGCTAACTGAATTGTCAATCGCTGAATTTCTGTCTTGGTTCCCACATCAATCCCTCTTGTGGGTTCATCCAAAATTAGAAGATCCGGATTTAGTAAGAGCCAACGGCCTAGAATTGCTTTTTGCTGATTTCCGCCACTAAGGTTTTTAATAGGTGTTTCTCTACTTGCAGTCTTAATACTTAACATCTCTATGTAGCGATCCGCAAAATCTTCTTGATCTTTTTTAGGAATTAATTTAAACATACCTGTTCTAGCTTGAAGCGCCAGTATAATATTCTCCCGGACTGAAAGATCGGCAATAATTCCTTCATCTTTACGGTTTTCTGGCAAGAAAGCCATCCCTGCTTTAATGGCATCAATAGGAGCCTTAATCACCAAATCCTGACCGTTCATTTTTATTTGTCCACTTTCAGATTTATCTGCGCCGTATATTAACCTAACAAGCTCGCTACGACCAGATCCTAATAGCCCTGATAAACCAACCACATCACCTTGCTGAGCAGTAAAATCAAATGCTTTAATTTTCCCTTCACACCCTAGTCCTCTTGCCTCAACTACTAGGTCTGTTTTACTGTTTGAGCCAGCATATTCTCCTTTTATATCTTCTAGGTCATCCATTTCTTTTCCCATCATGCGCTGTACCAATTGTATCCTGGGTAACTTTTCGATTTCATAGGCCCCTACAAGTTCCCCATTTCTAAGTACCGTAATCCGGTCACACACAGCATATACCTGCTCTAAAAAGTGGGTAATAAAAACAATGCCTAACCCTCGCTGACGCAGCATGGTCATAACTTTAAAGAGCTTTTCAACTTCCTGTTCATCTAAACTAGACGTTGGCTCATCTAAAATAAGTACCTTTGATGAGATATCAATAGCCCTAGCAATAGCAATCATCTGCTGAATAGCAACAGAATAGTTATCAAGGGTTAAGGTGACATCAATATGAATATCTAATTCGCTTAAAATTTCCTTTGATCTTTTGTTAATGGTCTTCCAATCAATTCTGCCAAATTTCATTGGCTCCCTACCAATAAAAAGATTTTCTGCTACTGAAAGGTTGGGACATAAATTTACTTCTTGATAGACCGTACTAATCCCATTTTCTTGTGCTTCTTGGGGTGATTTGTTAATAATTTTATGGTCATTACCATCTATCCATATCTCACCTGTTTCAAACTCTTCTGCTCCTGTTAAAACTTTAATTAGGGTGGATTTTCCGGCACCATTTTCCCCCATTAAGGCATGAATTTCGCCAGATTTAAGGGTAAAGTCAACCTTGCTTAAAGCCCTTACACCAACAAAATTCTTACTGATATTACGCATTTTTAAAACATCACATTGTTCCATTTAATCCCTCCTAGAAAAAGAATCCGCAAAAAAACCATTAATGATTCCTTTGCGGTTCTTTATTAATATATAGATCTTAGTATGCACGATCTCCAATAATACTTGCTGCGTCTTT